>NZ_JBEXWT010000003.1:0-213551 GCF_040629945.1 Kitasatospora sp. NPDC005856
GGGTACTTACGGGGTGCTGGCACTGCAGGTGGTTCTCCTTACGCCTGGATCGTAACCCAGGCTTCAAGGACTCCACGAAGATCAGTGCAGCTCAGAGCCAGGCCTGCGGGTGGTCGATCAGGCCGAGGTCGAGCAGGAGCCGGTTGAACACGCCGGCCACCTGGTCGAGCATCCAGCGGAAGCCGATCGCGGTCATCAGCACGGAGGCGGCCCAGGGGGCGATGAGCGCCCATCGGGTGACGCGGCGGCCGGGGAAGTTCTGGTTGAACAGCTGGGCCAGCGCGAGCGAGATCAGCATGGTCAGAGCGACGACGACGACCGTCCAGACGGCGGTCCAGGTGAGCACGGCGGGCAGGCGGGGGTCGTCGAAGAGCTTGTGGTACTTGACCAGGCCGGCCGGGCCGTGGTCGGTGCCGGTGGTGTCGATCCTGCGTAGTGAGGTGGTGACCATCTCGATGACCGGCCACACGACCACGCCGAGGATGAGCACGATGGCCGGGGCCAGCCAGGGCAGTGGCCCGAGCCGATCGAACAGGGGGCGGCGCCTGGACTTCGGGCCCGCGGGCGGGGCCGGCCGGGCGGGGGCGCCGGGCCGGGTGTCGGTACTGCCGGTGGAGGGCACGGTGGGGATTCCCTGCGCGGTCACCCGGGTCACTCGCCGGCCTGCCGGGCGGCTTGCTGGAGCGCGGCGAGGGCCTTCTTCGGGTCGCTGACCGCGCTGCCGATCTGGGTCTTGACCTGCGCGGAGACGGCCGGCCAGGTCGGGTCGCTGAGCGGGTAGAAGGTGGCGGAGGGCAGGATCTGCAGGAACGGCGCGAGCGCCTTCTCGTCCGGGTCGGCCTGGAGTGCGGTGAGCGCGGACCGGGTGACCGGCAGCAGGCTGTACTCCTTGTCGAACCTCACCGTGTTGTCCTTGCTGTAGGCGAAGTCGAGGAAGGCCTTGATCTGGTCCTTGTGGCCGCCCTTCTTGAAGGCCATCACCCAGTCGGCGACGCCGAGGGTGGCCTTGCCGGTGCCGTCCTTGCTCGGCATCGGGGCCCAGGTGACGTCCATGTCCTTGACGTCGTTCAGCTGGGTGGGGATGCCGTTGAGCATGCCGACCTTGCCGGAGGCGAAGTCCTTGGCCAGGTCGGTGCGGTTGACGGAGGCCGGACTCTGCTCGGTCAGGCCGGCGTCCACCCAGCTCTTGAGCTGGCCGAAGGTGTCGATGTTGGCCTGCGAGTCGATGGTGTACTTGCCCTTGGCGTCCTGGTAGCCGCCGTGGTTCTCCAGCATCCAGATGAACGCCTCGCCCTGCGCCTCCTCCTTGCCCAGCGGCACGCCGAGCGGGATCTCCACCCCGGCGTTCTTCATGGCGGTGGCGGCCGCGGTGAGGTCGGCCCAGGTCTTCGGCGGGTCGGCCGGGTCGAGGCCGGCCTTCCTGAAGAGGGCGTTGTTGAGCAGGAACATCCGGGCGCTGGAGACGAACGGGATGCCGTACTGGGTTCCGTCCTGTTCGCCGGCCTGTGCCATCGCGGGGAGGAGGTCCGCCGTGGTGGCGGCGGAGAGGACCTCCTGGGCCGGGTAGAGCTGGCCGTTCTTGGCGAAGTCGGCGTAGCCGCCGGTCTGCAGGACGTCCGGCTGGTTGCCGTTCTGCACCATGGTCTTGACCTGGGTGTCGATGTCGTTCCAGTTGATGACCTGCAGGTCGACCTTGATCCTGGGGTTCTGCTGCTCGAAGGCGGAGATCACGCCCTGCCAGTACGCCTGCGTCGGGTTCTGACCGTTGGATCCGTAGTCGGCGGCGACGAACCTGATCGTCGTCACCCCGTCGGCGGAGGTGGTGCCGGAGCCCGAGCCCTTGCTGCATCCCGACAGCGCGAGCGTTCCGGCCACAGTGGCCGCCGACAGGGCGAGAAGACGCTGCTTCATCTTTGATACCGCCTTTGCAGCTGGGGCCGACCCGGTGGCGGCCCGAGTGAGGGATGGCGCGAGTTGCGTGAATGTGCTCCATGTCGTCGTTATTCGCTCAACATCGAGCAGGGGTGCGAAGGAGAGTTTGCCCCGCCGTCATCGCGGCAGGCCAGCCGCGTTACCGAAGCGTTGCAGTTCGGCAGGAGGGGCGGATACGCGTCCTGGCGCGAGGCGCCCGGCCCCGAACGTCGCTCCGCCCATGATCGAATCTGCCGCGTGGAGCGGCTGTCGAATCAACATCAGTCAGCGCGAAGGGATCTCCCGCACCCCGACCGGACGGGTGCTGTCACGCCGGGCCGGCAGGCCCCGGTTCGCGCGCGGGCGCTCACGCGCGATGGACGTCCACTCCGCGGGCGGTGAACCGTTCCACCAGTTCGTCCGGGGCGTCGGTGTCGGTGACCAGCGCATCGATCGTGCCGGTGTCGCAGACCTGCGCGAACGCCCGCTTGCCGAGCTTGGTGGAGTCGGCCACCACGATCACCCGCTCCGCCCGCTCGGCCATGGCCCGGTTGGCGCCGGCCTCGCCCTCGTCGTGGGTGGCCGCGCCGAACCGCGGGTCGACGGCGTTGACGCCGAGGATCGCGTAGTCCAGTGAGATCGCCTGCAGCATCATGGTCGCCAGCGGGCCGATCAACTCGTAGGACTGGGGCCGGGCCACACCGCCGGTGACCACGGTCTTCACGTGCGGGCGCACCGCCAGCTCGTTGGCGATGTTGATCGCGTTGGTCACCACGGTCAGCGCGGTCCGGCCGCCCTGCCCGGCCAGGTCGGTGCGGGTGGCGAGCTCGCGGGCCACCTCGGAGGTGGTGGTGCCGCCGTTGAGCCCGACCACCGCGCCCGGCGGGACGAGTGCGGCGGCGGCCTTCGCGATGCGCTGCTTCTCGCCGGCCTGACGCGCGGTCTTGTAGCGGAGGGGCAGGTCGTACGCGACTTCGCTCGGCACCGCGCCACCGCGTGTGCGGGTCAGCAACTGCTGGCGGGCGAGTTCGTCCATGTCCCGGCGCACGGTGGCCGCGGAGACGCCCAGCAGCCCGGCCGCCGTCATGACGTCGATCCGGCCCCGATCACCGAGGATCTCCAGCAGCCGCGACCATCGCTCGTCCGGGCTCATCATCACTCCTCCTCGGTCGTCCCTGGTCACGAGCCTAGTCCGCCGGTCATCACCGACCGGGGTGCTGCGTGATCCTCCTGGTGGAGCAGTATTGCTCAGAGATGACGCGTTGAGCTATGAATAGAGCAGTTTCAAGCAGATGCTTGCAGCGTGGAGCAGTGCTCGGTGTGACCGATCCCGAGCACCATCCGTGCCCCCAGCGAGGAGAGCCCTGATGAGTCACGTCGAGCGGGAGATCGCCAGCCAGCCGGAGTGCTGGCGCAAGGCACTGGAACTGGAGCCCGCCGGGCTGCCGGAGCGCGGCGAGCGGGTGGCCGTGATCGGCTGCGGCACCTCGCTCTACATCGCGCAGGCCTACGCGGGCCTTCGCGAGGGCGCCGGCCTCGGCGAGACCGACGCCTTCGCCGCCTCCGAGTTCCCCGCCGCCCGCGGCTACGACCGCGTCGTCGCCGTCACCCGCTCGGGCATCACGACCGAGGTGCTGGCCGCCCTGGAGCACTGCGGTGCGACACCGACCGTCGCGCTCACCGGCGACCTCTCCACCCCGATCAGCACGGCCGCGAACACCGTGGTCGACCTGGAGTTCGCCGACGAGAAGTCGGTGGTGCAGACCCGCTTCGCCACCACCGCCCTGGCGCTGCTGCGCGGCCACCTCGGCCTCGCCCCCGCCGACCTGGCGGCGCACGCCGAGCGGGCCCTGACCGACCCGCTGCCCGAAGGGGCCACCGCGGCGGGCCAGTTCACCTTCCTCGGGGCCGGCTGGACGGTCGGTCTGGCGAACGAGGCGGCTCTCAAGCTGCGAGAGGCCTCGGGATCGTGGACCGAGTCCTACCCGGCGATGGAGTACCGGCACGGCCCGATCAGCGTCACCGGGCCCGAGAGCGTGGTGTGGTTCTTCGGCGAGCCGCCGACCGGACTGGTGGACCAGGTCCGGCCGACCGGCGCCGTGGTGTCGGTGAGCACGCTGGACCCGATGGCCGACCTGATCCGCGCCCAGCGGCTCGCCGTCGAACTGGCGAAGGGCCGCGGCCTGGACCCCGACCAGCCGCGCAACCTCACCCGATCCATCGTGCTCACCCGGCCGTGAGCGCCACGGCGATCGCCCTCGACGTAGGCGGCACCTCCATCAAGGGCGCGGCGGTGGCGCGGGACGGCGGACTGTGCCACACCGCGCGCTGGTACACCCGGGCCGAGCGCGGCCCCGAGGCCGTGCTGGAGACCGTCCTCGACTGCGCCGCCGAACTCGCCGAGCGGTTCCGCCCCGCCGCCGCGGGGGTCGCCGTGCCCGGCATCGTCGACGAGGCGGCCGGCACCGCGGTGCTGGCCGCCAACCTCGGCTGGCGCGACCTGCCCGTCCGGCAGAGGCTGTCCGAACACCTGGGCATCCCGGTCGCGTTCGGGCACGACGTACGGGCCGGCGGCATCGCCGAGGCCAGGGCCGGGGCCGGGCGCGGCAGCCGCGACTTCCTCTTCGTCCCCGTCGGCACCGGCATCGCGGCCGCGCTGATGGTCGACGGGCGGCCGCTGAGCGGCAGCCACACCCGCGCCGGCGAGCTCGGCCACCTGGTGATCCGCGCCGACGGGGAGCCCTGTGCCTGCGGTACCCGCGGCTGCGTGGAGACCCTCGCCTCGGCGGCCGCCGTCGCCCGCCGCTACGCCGCCGCCACCGGGGCGGCGGGCGTCACCGCCCGGCAGGTCGGCGAGCGCGCCGCCACCGGGGACCGCGTGGCCGCCACCGTCTGGCAGGAGGCCGTCGACGCGCTGGCCGACGGCCTGGCGAGCACGGTCACCCTGCTCGACCCCGAGCGGATCGTGATCGGCGGCGGCCTCGCCCGAGCGGGCGAGCCGTACCTCGGGGCCCTGCGGGCGGCTCTGGCGGCGCGACTCACCTTCCAGACGATGCCGGAACTCGTACCCGCCGAACTCGGGCACGAGGCGGGCTGCTTCGGCGCCGGACTGCTCGCACAGGACCTCCTGGACGAGGGAGCGGCGGCGTGATCCTCACCGTCACGCTCAACGCCGCGCTGGACATCACCCACCACCTGGACCGGCTGCGCCCGCACGGCAGCAACCGGGTCCGGGCGGTGGCCGAGCGCGCGGGCGGCAAGGGCGTCAACGTCGCCAGGATCCTGCACGCCCTCGGCCACCCGGCCGTGGTCACCGGCCTGGCCGGCGGACTCACCGGTCGGGCGATCCGCGCCGAACTGGCCTCCGCCGGTCTGGCCGACCGCATGCTGTCGATCGCGGGGGAGTCCCGGCGGACGGTGGCCGTGGTCGAGGAGAGCGCCGGGGACACCACGATCCTGCTAGAACCCGGTCCGGTGGTGGGAGCCGAGGAATGGGCGCGGTTCCTCGACCACCTGGACGCACTGCTGGCGGACGCCACGGCGGTGGTCCTCGCCGGCAGCCTGCCGCGCGGCGTCCCCGAGGACGCCTACGCCCGTCTGCTCGGGCTCGCGCACACCCGCGGCGTGCCGGCGGTGCTCGATGCCGACGGGGCGGCGCTGAGCACGGCGCTGTCGGCCGGACCGGCCCTGGTCAAGCCGAACGCGGACGAACTCGCCGCGGCCACCGGCCTGAGCGACCCGGTGGCCGCCGCCCGTGCGCTGCACGCCGCAGGAGCGGGCGCGGTGGTCGCCTCGCTCGGCCCGGACGGCCTCATCGCCGTGACGTCACAAGGGAGTTGGCGCGCCCGCCCGCCCGCGCGGCTGGCCGGCAACCCCACCGGCGCCGGTGACGCCGCGGTCGCCGCGCTCACCCTCGGCCTGGCGACCGGTGCCCCCTGGCCCGGCCGGCTGGCCGAGGCTGTGGCACTGTCCGCGGCCGCCGTCGCCGCACCGCTGGCCGGCGACTTCGACCCCGACGTCCACCGGGCCCTGCGGTCCCGTGTGGCCGTCCGCCCCTTCGCCCCCTTCGCAGCTGAGGAGCCGCACCCGTGCCCCTGACCGGAACCGGCGCGATCACCGCCACCGATGCCGTGCGCGGCGTCGGCGCGTTCAACGTCATCCAGCTCGAACACGCCCAGGCGATCGTCGCCGGTGCCGAGGCCGCCGGTGCCCCGGTCGTCCTGCAGATCAGCGAGAACGCCGTCCGCTACCACGGTGCCCTCGCACCGATCGCCGCTGCCACGCTCGCCGTCGCCCGCGCCGCCGAGGTGCCGGTCGCGGTCCACCTCGACCACGCCACCTCCGTCGAACTCGTCCACGAAGCAGTGGAGTTGGGCATGACCTCGGTGATGTTCGACGCCTCCGTGCTCACCTACGAGCAGAACGTGCGTGCCACTGCCGAGGTGGTCGCGCACTGCCACGCCGCCGGTGTCTGGGTCGAGGCCGAACTCGGCGAGGTCGGCGGCAAAGACGGCGTCCACGCACCGGGCGTGCGCACCGATCCCGCCGAGGCGGCGGCCTTCGTCGCCGCCACCGGCGTGGACGCGCTCGCGGTGGCCGTCGGCACCTCCCACGCCATGCTCACCCGTGACGCGGCCCTCGACTTCGAGCTCATCGGGAGGCTGCGCGAGGCCGTCCCCGTCCCGCTCGTGCTGCACGGCTCGTCGGGGGTGGCGGACGAGGACCTCACCGCCGCCGTGGAAGCGGGCATGACCAAGATCAACATCGCCACCCACCTCAACCGGGTGTTCAGCACCGCCGTCCGTCGGGCCCTGGCCGCAGACGCCCGACTGGTCGACACCCGCCGCTACCTCGGGCCGGCCCGGGAAGCCGTGGCCACGGAAGTCGCCCGCCTGCTCGGCGTGCTCAAGGCGGCGCCACCGGCGGCCTGAGCCGTGAGCGGCGTCGGCCGTCCGCAGCCCGAGCGGCGTCCGCCTCCTCCCGAAGTGGGGACGGGCGGACGCCGGCGTTGCTCCGGCGCGGTGCGGTGAGCGCCGTCGGCGGGCCTTGGAACGCCCGGAGGGTTCCTCTTCCGTCCGGTCAGGACGCCATGGTCAACCCGGCCGAGGCGCCGTCGCGGCTCAGCACGACCGACCGGATGTGGTCCAGGGCCCGGGCGTAGTCGCCGCGGCCGGGGTCGTGCCGGACGGCCTCGGCCAGGTCGAGGACTCGGTAGGGCGGGCCGAGGTCCGTCAGCTGCGGGAGGAACTCGGCTCTGGTGACGGCCCATCGTTCGCCGGGCCGCGCCGGCGGCGAGAAGGTGAACCGGGCGATCGAGCTCCAGTTCCCGCGCGGGTCCTCCGCGCCGGTGTAGTTGAACATGTGTCCGGCGAGCTGGTCGCCCAGGCCGTACACCGTCCAGGTGTCGTTGATCTTCTCGTACGCCTGCGGGATGTGGGCGTGGGTGCCGAGGACCAGATCGATGTCGGGCCGGCCGGGGCTCTGCCCGGCGGCCAGGTCCCGGGCGAGTGCGAGCTGCTGCTCGTTCGGGGCGTCCTGCCACTCGTTGCCCCAGTGGAGGCTGACCACCACGATGTCCGCGCCTCGCTCCCGGGCCGTCCTCGCGTCGCTGAGGATCCGCTCCCGGTCGATCAGATTGACCGCCCAGGGCCGTTCCTTCGGCAGCGGGATGCCGTTGGTGCCGTAGGTGTAGGCGAGCTGCGCCACCGTGGCGCCGCCTGCCGTGAGCAGCGCGGGCACGCCCGCCTCGTCGGCGCTGCGCGCGGAACCCGTGTGCTTCAGGCCGACGGCGTCCATGGCGTCGAGCGTGCGCCGGATGCCGTCCGGCCCGTCGTCGAGCGTGTGGTTGGAGGCGGTGTCGCAGGAGCTGTATCCGGCGTCCTTGAGCGCCCGGGCCACCTGCGGGGGCGACTTGAACGACGGGTAACCGCTGAAGGGCCCGCCGTCGGCGCCGTACACCGTCTCCATGTGGCAGATGGCCAGATCGGCGGCACCGATGACCGGTTTGATCCCGGCGAACATCCGGGTGAAGTCGTAGCCGTCGCCTCCGGCGTCCTCCTTGGCCTGCTGGATGATCTCGGTGTGCGGCAGGACGTCCCCCGTCGCGACCAGGGTGAACGCCTTCGGCCCCGACGGGGTCGGCGTGGCCGCGGAGCCCGGGTCCCGCGTCGGCGACGGCGCGGTCTGCCCTGTCCGGGGTGCCCCGCACCCCGGAAGGGCGAGCAGCAGGGCGGTGGCGGCTGTGAGAACCTCTCGGCACGGAAATCGCATGCTCGGCTCGTCCCATGATCGGCTGGTGTGACGGTCCGACTATGCGAGCCGTCGGCCGGACGATGCGGAACCCGCGCCCTGGGATCACCCGTCGGGGCCAGCCGACGTCACGTGACGTCGGGACGGCGCTGTGGACCGTGCGAGCCGGCCCTCCCGGGGCGGTGGCTCGACGCGGGCGGGCCGGGAGCGGGCCGGGGCAGGCCGGGGCCCTCGGGGAGGAGGCCGAACAGCAGACCCCGGTCGCCGGGGGTGGGTGGCCGTCACGGCGCTGAGGTGGCCGCCGACCGGGCCGCCGTGGAGAGTGGCTGTACGGTGCCCCGGCCGATGTGCTGTCCGAGAGGCGGGGGACGGGCCCGTGTCGGCGTCCCGGACCGGCCGGGCCGGTGCGGGACCGGTGGCCCGTGCGGCCGGGACGGCGGGCCGGGCAGCATGGGGCGGGTCACGGAGGTGGGTGCGGATGAAAGGGACCGGTGCCGGCGTCGCCACGGCCCTCGCGACCGCCGGGACCGCGCTGCTGTGCGCGGCCGTGTGGTCGCTCCTCGCACTCACCCACCCAGGGGTGCCGGGTGTCAGCGAGCGCTACTTCTTCGACGGCGTCTGGGTCGCGGTCGGCCTGACCTTCGCGCTCGCCGGCCTGTTCCTGGTGGTCAACCGGAACGGCCAGGCCCTGGGGGCGTTGCTGCTGGCCGCCGGTCTGCTGCAGGTGCTGCGCATGGTGCTGCTGCTGGCGGCCGCGCTCGCCGGAGCCGGGCCGGCGGTCGTCGCGGCCATCGCGGCGGTGGTGCTGGTCGCCGACATCGCCAACGCCTTCGTGGTGGTCGGCTTCCCGCTCTGGCTCCCCGACGCCCGGCTGCCCGGCGGGATCTGGCGCTGCGTCACCGTCCTCGTGGCCGCGTGGAGCGCCCTGCTCGCCTTCGCCGACACCGCCCGGGTGCCCGAGTGGTACGGTCTGCCGAACCCGCTCCACCGCACCGCGCTGTACGCCTGGCTGGACGGGTGGCTCAGCCCGTACACCTTCGACCTCTTCGCCGCGAGCCTCGTGCTCACCCTGACGGTGGCCGCGGTCCGCTGGTGGCGCCTGCCCGGACCGCACCCGTACCTCCGGGTGGTGATGGCCGCCTACGTCGTCTGGGCCGCGCTGGCCGCCGTCCCGCACTACGTCGGCGACTACCCCGCCTGGCTGCCCTACGCCGTCATCGTGGCCGGTGAGGCCGCCTGGATGCTGGTGCCGATCGTCGCCTTCCGCCGCGACCGCCAACTCTCCTTGGACCGGGTCACCCGGCGGTACCTGGCCGCCTTCGCGTACTGCGCGCTGCTGTTCGTCGTGGTTCTGCTCGCCGCCTACCTGACGCACCGCCTGCACGGCACCGGACCCGGTGCGCACTGGTGGCAGGTGGCGACGGCCGGGCTCCTGGGCGCCTCGCTGCGACCGGCCGCCCGGGGCGTGGGGCGTGCGGTGGACCGGTACTACTACGGCGAGCGGGCCCACCCCTATCAGCTGGTCCGGCAACTGGCCGAGCGGATGAGCCACGCCGTCAACCCGGCGGACGCGCCTCCGCTGCTCTGCCGGACCGTGGTGCAAGCCCTCGGACTGCCGGCCGCCGCGGTCCGGGTGCGGACCCGGAGCGGGTTGCGCGAGCTGGCCCGGCTCGGGACGCTCGACCCGCCCGGCGTGCGCTTTCCGCTCACCTACGAGGGCGCCGAGATCGGCGAGCTGCTGGTGCCGCCGCGCCTCGGGCAGTCCGAGCTGGACCGGCAGGACCGCGAGGTGCTGCGCCTCGTCGCGGACCAGGCCTCACCGGCGATCGCCTCGCTCGGCCTCTACGAGGATCTCCAGGCCAGCCGCGAGCAGCTCGTGCTGGCCCGCGAGGAGGAGCGCCGCCGCCTGCGCCACGACCTCCACGACGGCCTCGGCCCCGCCCTCTCCGGCCTGCGGTTGCGCATCGATGCCGCCAGTGCCGACCTGTCCGACGAGTCTGAGGTCGGAGCCTCGCTCACCGAGGCCTCCACGGGCATCGGCCAGGCGATCACCGAACTCCGGCGGATCACCGACGGCCTGAGTCCCGGCCCCCTCGACAGCAGGGACCTGGCCGACGCGCTCCGCCGGCTCGCCGACACCCTCGGCAGCCGGTCGCTGCGGGTCACCCTCGACCTGCGCCCCGACCCGCTGCCCGCGCTCTCCGCCGCCGTCGAGGTCGCCGTCTACCGGATCAGCGGCGAGGCCCTGAACAACGCGGTCCGTCACTCGGGTGCCACCGTCGCCCGGCTCGGCCTCCACGTCCTTCCCGACCGGGTCACCGTCGAGGTCGCCGACAACGGCACGGGCTTCCCCGACCACGCCTCCACCTCCGGCGTGGGCCTGCGTTCCATGGCCGAGCGTGCCGAGGAGCTCGGCGGCACCTTCACCGCCGGCAACGCCCCCGTGGGTGCCGTCGGCGCGGTCGTCCGCGCCGTCTTCCCGCGCGGCGAGGCCGACCGCGCCGCCGGGCGAGCGGGTGCGGAGTCCTGAGCCCCTGCCGCGCTGATCATTCACCCGTGACGGACGCCCCGCCCGCCGGATCGCAGGGCCGTGACCACGAGAACGGTTGCCGCCGGTGACACCTCCCAGGGAGGGTGGGGATGATCCGTCAACTGGCCGTCGGCGCACAGTTGTTGCCGTTCGCTGACGCTTCCCGGCCGCCGGTGCGGGAAGACTGGGGGAGAGTGCGGCGCGGGGGAGGCGCAGTGAGGCGGACGACGTGGGTGGCGGGGTGCGCGGCCGCGGTGCTGGCGCTGGGGGCTGCGGCCTGTACGGGGCAGGGCGGTGGCGACTGGGGTGACGGCGGGATGCCCTCGCCGACCGTCGTCGTGCGGCCGGCGCCGGCCGGACACGGGGTGGTGCTGTCGCCGGCGGCCCCGGACACGGCGCAGTGGATCGTGGACAGGCTGGCCGCACCGGGTGCGAGCCCGGACTCCTGCCCGGTGCCCGCTCTGACGGACATGGTGGTGCTCGAGAACGGCATCGGACGCAGCCACGCGGCCGTGCTGTGGCTGGGGGACGGCGAGGTGGAGTGCCTGGCCACGATCAGGAACGGTGACGGCATCACCCAGGTCGTCGTCGCCATGCCGCTCGACTCCCTGGTCGACCGGCCGGTACCGATGTGGCTCGGAGGGTGGGCGATCTTCACCGTCTTCCCGGGCGACGCGAGGAAGGTCGTGATCAAGGGCGACGACGACCACGTCTTCGGGCCGCTGCACCAGCGGTTCGTGGACTTCGGCGGCGGCCGGGAGCTCACGATCGTCGAATACGCCTACCTCCACACGGGCCCGGAGCGCGGGAAGCCGATCCTCTCCGCCCGGGCACAGGTGTGTCCGTCGGAATCCGGCCCGGCAGCCACCGGCGCGTGCCGCCCGGCTCGGTGGATCGAACCGCCGGCCATGCGGGTGTCGAGTCCGCCCGGTCCGGGGGACGGTGTGTCAGGCGGCTCTCGCGTCACCGTGGCGTGACCACCTGCCGGTGACCACGCCACGGACCGTCATGCGCCCGCCCCCGTGCGCATCAGGGCTTGATGGCGACGGCCGCGTAGAAGGAGACCTGGGCGTCGGTGACGGTCGCGGGGAGGGCGTCCGTGGGGGCGTCGGCCTCGTCGCCGTGCCAGCGGTGGGCGGGGACGATGCCGGGGCTGAGAAGGTCGAGGCCCTCGAAGAAGGTGGCGAACTCGGCCTTGTGGCGCAGGCGGAGGGAGGTGCCGGCCTGGTTGTAGATCTCCTGCACCTTGGTGGCGCCGGACGGGTCGAGTTCGGCGGTGGCGTGGGAGAGCACGAGCGCGGAGCCGGACGGCAGCGGGTCCAGGAGGTGCTTGACGATGGCGTGGGCGTCGGCGAGGTCGGGGACGAAGTGGAGCAGGGCCACCATCGACAGGACCACGGGCTGCGTGAGGTCGA
Organism: Kitasatospora sp. NPDC005856; assembly: GCF_040629945.1. NCBI lineage: Bacteria > Bacillati > Actinomycetota > Actinomycetes > Kitasatosporales > Streptomycetaceae > Kitasatospora > Kitasatospora sp. NPDC005856. Next base: position 12,106 of record NZ_JBEXWT010000003.1, read on the forward strand.
GGGTCGCCGCGACCTGGGGAGTGGCCAGGATGGCGGCCGGGTCGTGGACGTCGCCGTGGACGTAGGCGGTACGGCCCTGGGGAGTGCTGGTCATCAGGGCGCGGGAGTGGGCCAGGACGACGGGGTCGTTGTCGGCGTAGACCACGCGGGCCGCCGGTTCCACGGTCTGGGCGACCTCGTGGAGGTTCGGCGAGGTGGGGATGCCGGTGCCGATGTCCAGCCACTGGCGCAACCCGCGCCGGGCGAGGGTCCGGGTTGCGCGGTGCATGAAGGCGCGGTTGGCGTGGACCGCGGTGCGCATGGTGGGGAAGACGGTCAGGACGCGTTCGGCGGCTTCGCGGTCGACCGCGAAGTTGTCCTTGCCGCCGAGGAAGTAGTCGTACATCCGGGCGCTGTGCGGAATGTCCTGACGTATGTGCAGGGCGGCCGACTCATCTGATCCGAACTCGGCGGCCGTCGCGACGGTCTCGTCGGTGCTCATTCCCTGCCCCTTCATTGGTGATCATGCCAGGCCCGCGGCATTCTAGCCAACTCGCCCGTGCCGCGCGGGAAGTCCGCTCGATCCCCTCGGCCGCACGGCCGCGACGACGGCCCGACCTCCGCCGATGCCCGCAGGGCCGGTGCGACCGATTCACCGGTCCGGACATCGGCCGACCAAATCGCCTACTGTTGCGCAGTGGTGACGTTTCGTCCACAACCCGAGTGGGGGCCGGGGCGTCTCCACAGATGACAGAGCCCGAGTCGCACCGATCGTGCCTTCGGGCCGGATCCTCCCCGGAAAGGGGTGCACCCGTGATCGTCTCCCAGCGGAACTCCCTGCGCCTGGCCGCCGTGGCCACCCTCAGCGCGATCTCCCTCGCCCTGGCGGGCACCGCCCTGGCGGCCGCCCCCGTCTCCCCGCCCGCCCCCGTCTCCCCGCCCGCCCCCGTCTCCCCGCCCGTGTCCGACTCCCAGCCCGCGGCCACCGCCGCGCAGGCCGGCATCACCGCCAAGCCGTCGGTCTCCACCGTCCTCGCGTGGGAGCTGTTCCGTGTCACCGGCACGACCACCGGCCTCGCCGCCGGAAGCACGGTGACCCTGCAGCAGAAGCAGAACGGCGCGTGGGTCACCCTGCCCGCCTCCGTCACCACGGCCCGCGACGGCTCCTACAACCTCGGCGTGAAGCTCGGCATCGAGGGCCTGAACGAGCTGCGCATCATCAGCGGAAGCACCGCCTCGCCCGTGTTCACCGTCACCGTGCGCTGACCCACAGCCCGCGGCGCCGGTCCATGCTCCGGCCCGTGCGGTCTGCCGAGGTGACACACCTTCGAGGTGCCGCCAGGAACCCTTCTGCCCTCCCGGGGCGGGAAAACCGGATGACCCACGGCTCGGCGGTCTGGCAGCCTCACGGGAAGAAGTGCCGAAGAACCGCCCACGACCTGCACAGGAGCGAACGATGTCCGAGCCGCCCGCGAACCTTGCCGCCCTGTTCCGGGACGGCCGGCTGACGGCGATCCCGCGCAGGACGGGCCCCCGCGCAGCGCTGCTCGACCACCTCGCCGCCACCCTCTTCGAACCGGCGCGGGAGTACGGCGAACCGGAGGTCAACGAGGCCCTGCGCACCGTGCACGACGACCACTCGGCGCTGCGCCGCTACCTGGTGGAGAGCGGCCGGCTCACCCGTACCCGCGACGGCCGCAGCTACCGGCGCGCGACCGGTGACGCCTGAGCGGCGCCGCCCCGCTCGGGCCTCACCGGTCGCCGCGTTGAGATGCTCCGGCGGAGTGACTATCTTCGTCGGGTGAGTGAGCGCGCGATGCAAGAGCCGACCGTGATGGTGATGACCGCCCTCGCCGACGCACCCCGGCACGGGTACGCCATCGCGCAGGAGGTCAAGTCAATGACCGGCGGCCGTGTCGCGTTGCGCACGGGCGCCCTGTACGGCGCCCTGGACCGCCTGCTGGCCGACGGCATGATCGAGATCGACCGCGAGGAGATCGTCGACGGCCGGGCCCGGCGGATCTTCACCCTGTCCCCGGCGGGGCGGGAGCGGTTGGCGGCGGAGGCCGAACGGCTGGCCGAGACGGCGAGGGAGGCCAGTCGCCGACTGTCCGCCGCGCGCCCGTCGCCGTCCGCCACGTGATCGACCACGTGGTGCGGCTGTATCCGGCCGCCTACCGGCAGGCCCACGGCGCGGAGATCGCCGCCACCTTTCGGGAGATGACGGCGGGTGAGCCGTTGGCATCGCGGCTGCGCGACGGCGCGGGTCTGGCGGCGCACGCGCTGCGGATGCGGCTGGGTCTCGGGCCGGCGGCTGCGGTCGCGCGGGTCCTGGGCCTGGCCTACCCCTTCGCCCTGGCCGCCGCTGCCGCCGCGTGCGGGCTGCACCTGCTGCGCTGGTACGCGAGCCTCGTCGCCTCCCCGGCCCCGGTGGGGCTGCAACTGGGAACGGACCTGTCGGGGGCGTGGGGCGTGCTGCTGGTGTCGTCCCTGTCGGTATTCGTGGGGGCGGCGTCGGCGCTTGCCGGACGGTGGCGGGTAGGGGTGCCGTGCACGGTGGCCGGGCTGCTCTCCTTCGCGCTGGCCGCGGTGGTCAGCGGGCCGGCCTTCGGCGATCCCGTCGCCACCCCGGCGGCGGCGGTGCTGGCGGCGGCCGTGGTGCTCGCCTGCCCGCCGGACCGGAGGGTGGAACGCGGTCGCGCCGGGCCGGTGGCGGGCACGGCCGGCGCCGTGATCGCGCTCGTGCTCGTGCCGCGGGCGCTCATCGATTCCCACGCGGTGCCGTGGGTCAGCACCGACTACGGGTGCTGGCCGCTGCTCGTCCTCGCCTCGGCCGGGGTCGTGCTGACCTGGCGCAGCGGGACGCGGGGCGGGCGCGAGTCGGCGGCGGTCGTCCTGGCGTCCCCGCCGCTGATCGCCCACGCCTGCGTCACGGCGTGGGGTGACCCGACTGCCCTCGCAGGCCTGTTGGCCGTGGTGTCGGCAGCCGTGGTGGCCACGCTGTTCGCCGGTCGGCTGCGGCGGACCCGGGAACGTTCCTCGGTCTGAGCTCCCGTCAGTCCGGGCGGTCGACGCTGTGGGTGGCCTGCCGCTGCCGAACACCGAGGTCGAAGAAGGCGGGGAGGGTCGCGCCCCTGATAGTCCGTTTGACGTAGCATTCCGTTCGACGGACCATTGGGTCCGCGCGAGAGGATGCCCATGCCGTTCACCCTGTCCCACCCCGCGGCGGTACTGCCCCTGATGCGGCGGCCCTTCAGGCGAACGGCGCTGGTCGCCGGAACCGTCGCACCCGACCTGCCGTACTTCCTCGCCACCACGGGCCTGCCCGTCAGTGCGCAGTCCTGGTACGAGCCTTTCGTCAACGCCACCACCACACACGGTGTTTCGGGCGCCGTCACCGTCACCCTGCCGTACGCGCTCCTGCTGTGGGCACTGCTCCGGGCCGCCCGGCGCCCGCTGGCGTCCCTGCTCCCAGGGCCCGGCGCCCCGCCGCCGTCGTCACGGCCACCCGGTGTCCCGGTCCGGCGGGTCGGTTGGGTCGTCCTGTCCGCGCTGATCGGCATCGCCACCCACCTGGTCTGGGACGCCTTCACCCACGTGGACGGCTTCGTGGTCGCCCGCACACCCTGGCTCACCGCCACGCTGGTGGGCGGCCTCACCTGGGCGCGGGTCCTGCAGCACGCGAGCACGATCGGCGGCCTGGCCGCCATCGCGCTGTACGCCTGGCGCGGACGGGGCCGCCTCCTGGCAGCGCCCGGGCCGGACCGCAGGCGGCCGACAGGCGTTCTGCGCCGCCAAGTCGTCCTCGCGATGGGTCTGTTCACGGTCGCCGGAGCCGTCGCCCACGCCTGGCGGTGGCTCGCCGGCCGGGAGACGGAGACGGCCGGGCTGTCCTCGGCCGCCCTGGTCGAAGGCGTGCTGTCCGATGCGGCGAAGGGCGCGGGCGCCGGCCTGATCGCCGCGCTGACCCTCTACGTCCTCGGGTGGTGGATCCGTCACGCCGTCACGGAAGCCCGGTCCGGTGCGAGCGGCGCCGGCCCCGTTCTCGGCGATTGACGAGACGTTGCTCGATCGGAGATCGGGTTCGTCCACGATCCGCCCGGGTACCGCGTTCTCGCGACGTCCGGCCGACTCGCGTGTTCTGCTGAGCACCGGGGAACCGACCGGGCCCGGCCCGCCCCCGCCGCGCCGCCACCGAACCCGACCCAGGAGGCGAAGTGAAAGCGTTCCACCCCACCTTCGGACGGCAGCCCTGGCCGGACGGCCTGCGGGCCCTCCAGGTGTACGCGCTGCCCGACCTGGCCGCCGGATCGGCCCTGCACGCCCTGCTCGCCGACCTGCGCAAGGCCCTGGTCGGCTACCCCGTCCTGGCGGTGCCGGACGACCGTACGCACATCACCCTGGACATGGTCACCTCCGCCCCGGCCGACGCCATCACCGGAACCGAGCGCCGCGACCTCGCTGCCGAACTGCGGGCCGGGGTAGCCGGATTCGGGGCGATCACCCTGCAGGCCGGCTCACCGATCGCCTACCGCACCGGCGTCCGGCTCGACCTCCATCCCGACGGCGAACCCGCCGCGCTCCAGCACCGCGTCCGCTCCGCCCTCCACCGGGTTCTCGGCCCCGACTCCACCGAGTACCCGCTCGGCATCCTCCACGCGACCGCCGCCTACGCGGCCGCCGACATCGACACCGACGGGCTGGCGCAGGCCATCCATCGCGTTCGGCCGGGCCACGCCCCGTTCACCGTGAGCCGGATCATCGTCAACGAGGTCTACTGGCAGCGCGTCCCGGTGGCCGGCGCGGACCTTCCCGGCTGGCAGATCTGTTGGGACACCGCGGCGACGATCCCGCTCGACGCGTAGGGCAGGGGTTCCCCGCGCCGGTTCGAGCGCCGTGCGGAACTGACCTGCGGAGACGCCGATTTGCGTGAGTGAGGCCGGAACCGCCCTCCACGTTCGGCGAACATCCCGCTATAAAGGGACGGAAGGGACCGAGGGGGATCCGCATGTACTCGAGGGAACAGGCGCACCAGGCCGGGCGTCCTCACCGCGACGCGAGCCCGGCCCGGCGGTCCGACGGCGGGGCACGGCGGCCCGAAGCCGGGGCGGTGCCACCGCGGGGCGCCGAGGCGCTGCAGCGCAGCGTCGGCAACGCGGCGGCGGCACGCATGATCGGGGAGCAGCGGGAGGGTGCCGGCACGGACGAGCGCCGGGCGGTGCTGGGAATCCAACGTGTGACGGGCGACCAGGCCGCCACGCCGCGAAGGCCGCGGGTGCAGATGGACCCGAACAACGTGCTGCGGATCTGTGGGGCCGCCACCTACGACGGGGAGACCGTCACACCGGGCACACGGTCGTCGGAGCTACAGAAGATCGTCTGGGAGAACCACTGGGCCGCCGTTTCCGAGGTCTGCAGGAAGCACAAGTACACCATCGCCGTCCGGGAGACCGGGGAGCACTCGATCCGGCGCATCGCGGAAGGGGCCAGGCCCAAGCCGCACACCATCCTGGAGAAGTCCATCAAGCCGTCGTCCGTGCGCAAGAAGTACGGCACCGGGCCGGGGCAGGCGCAGGGCGACCCCAAGCTCGTGCTGCGCTGGCTGGAGCAGCACGACCTGAGCGGTTTCGTCGGTCATTGGGGCGCAGACGGTCTGATCGGCTTACGGATCGACAATCCGCCTGACGGGATCCGGGACCTGGGGATCGTCGAGACCGGAGACGGGCACGAGGAGTACGTGCCGCTCAAGGTAGGCGCGGATGGTGACAAGAACCCGGAGCTGGCCCTGCTGAAGAGCTTCGCGGGGTGGAAGAAATACCTCTACACCGGGGACTACGACCTGCACGAGGTGTACTCCGCACAGGGCGGCACGGGCGGCGGCCAGATCCCGGAAGCCACTCCCGAGAAGGCCAAGCTGCTCAACCGGCTCAACAGCGGGATCGCTCGGAACTCCCCGGAGGAGGTGGTGCGCAGCGGCACTGTGGCGACCTCGGAGCACGGCACGCTGCACATGTCCGCCGACTCCGGGCACGCCATGTTCCAGCACGGCGACCAGGCCACCTACCGGATGAACCAGTACCTGGAGGCGCAGGCCGCCGCGCTGGAGAACCAGGTGGCCCGGCAGGCGGCGCAACTGGTGCGGGCGGTGGCCATGGAGGCCGACGAGCCGCTGGCGTGGTGTCGGATGGGGCAGTGGTACGTGACCAGGAACCGCGAGGAGCACGCGATCCTGCGGGCCCGCTGGAACCTGGCCGTGCCCCACACGTGGGGCGCCGCGGAGGTGGATCGTACGGCCCGCGGCGGCTACCGCACGGCCGGCTACCTGGACTGACCGCACTGTCGAAACCGTCGAACCGGCAGGACGTGTTCGAGGCAGAGGCGCGCGAGTGGAGTCGTGACGGTACGGACCTGGCGTGGCTGCAGGTCGGGCCACGGTCGGCCCCCGCGGAGCCGGGGTGGGTGGTGGCCCGGCCGCTGCCGAGCGGCCTCGCCGCGAACCTGCGCGTCTTCCACCGGTGCGAGGCTGCGGACGGTGCGGGCTGCGGACGGTGCGGGGCCACGGCGGCGGAACGGGCGGGGCGCTGCCGGTCGACTCAGCGCTTCGCGGGGGCCTGCGCGGCCGGGGACCGGGGGGCGGCCCACAGCGGGACCACCTCGACGGCCGCGGCGGAGCCATGGGCCGGGGTCTCGGTGGTGTGCCCGGCCACGATGGCCTGTCCGGCGGCCGTCGGGAAAGCGGTCATGGTGTTCACGGTGGTCATGCTCGGCAACATACCGGCGGGCACTGACATGGGTGCCGGGTCGCGCGGCCCGACCCAGCCCGGTCCGGCGTGCCCGGTCCCCGAAACCTGGCCGGGCGGCTGACCAGCCGAACGGATGAATCCGGCGACGGCCTCGCACTGCCCGGCCTCCTCATCCACCACGGCGTCCGCCGCCGCCTCGAACCCGGCCGGAAGCCCCCACTCGAACAGGCTCTCGCCGCCTGCGCACTGGGCTCCGCCGCCCTCCCGATCCCGTGCGCGAGCGGCCGGATCACGCTCCGGGCCGCATGCGGAACCTGCTCGAAAAGTCCCCGTTCGACCCGGGCTCGCCCGGAGGCAATCCGCTTGAACGCCGCCTTCGAACAGCACCATCATCGGACGCCATCCGCCCGCAACGACCCCCGGAACACCGTCAACTCAGCCTGAGGAAAGCAGACTTGGGCTTTCCTCTCGGAGGCCGGGTCCGGCGCTTCCGCGCGTCCGCGCACCGCTCCGCGTCTGGAGGATCTGTGGCCTGTCACCCCGACCCGGCGATCCACGTCCCGCCGCCCCTCACGGCAGCCCTGGTGGCTCTGTTGGCCCTCGCGGGCCTCGCGGGCCTCGCGTCGAGCAAGGAGGTGAACGTTTGAGCACCACGACCGCGGCGACCTCGGCCGAGGCCGCCGACGAGGAACTGCAGTGGCTCGCCGACGGACGCCGCATCGAGGCGATCGAAGCGATCAGCGTCAGCGCGATGGCCCGTCGCCTGCCCGCGCTCGTCGTCCGCGCGTTCCGCCTCGGCTGGCGCATCGACCGCACCTCCGTCACGCTGCTGCTGGTCTGCCAGGCCGTGTCCGCGGTGCTCGGTGCGGCCGGCCTGTTCGCGACCACCGGCACGATCTCGGCGCTGTTCGGCCCGGGCCGGGTCGAGGACAGGCTCGCCCACGCGGCACCGTCGATCCTCGTGATCGCGGCGGCGGCCGGCGCCCGTTCCCTGCTGGGCATCACCATCAGCACCATCACCATCCACCTGTCGCCGCGCATCTCCCGGGAGGCGGAAGCCGCGGTGCTGCGCGCCACCGTGGCGGCCGAACTGACCGCCTACGACCACGCCGGCTACAACGACGAGCTGGAAGCCGCGGACCGCGGCGCCGAGGTCTGCGTGGACATCGTCGGCGAGGCGCAGAACCTGCTCGCCTCCCTCGCCTCGCTCCTCGGCGCGGCCGGCGTGCTGACCGTGCTCCACCCGGCCCTCCTGCCGTTGCTGGTGCTCGCGGCACTGCCCCAGGGGATCGCGTCGGTGCACGCCGCCCGGGTGCAGTTCCTGGCGAACCGGTCCGCGATCGCCGACCGACGGATCATGGCCAACCTGCGCTGGTACATCCACCTCAAGCGCAACGCCGACCAGGTCCGCTCCGACACCATGGGCGAGTTCCTGCTCACCAAGTACGACCAGGTCGGCCGACGGCTCGACGCCACTTCGCGCCGGGCGGCGATGCAGAGCGCCCGGGTGTCGGTGATCGGGGCCGCCGCCTCCGGCCTCGGCAGCGCGGTGGTGTGGGCGGCGATGCTGTGGCTGGTCAGCACCGGCCGGATGAGCCTGCCGCGCGGCGGCGCGGCGGTGTTCGCCCTGACCGCGGTCGGCACCAGCCTGCGCGGCATCGTCGGCTACGGCGCGGACCTCTTCCGCACCGGCATGTACCTGGACGACTGGTCGAGCTTCCTCGACACCGCCGGTGGCCACCGGCCCCAACGCGGCACCGACGCCCCCGAGGCACCGCGGCGGATCGCGGTGGAGGACCTCGACTACGCCTACCCCGCCTCCGACCGCAAGGCACTGGACGGGGTGAACCTGCACGTCGAGCGCGGCGAGATCCTCGCCCTGGTGGGGGAGAACGGCTCCGGCAAGACCACCCTCTCCAAGCTCCTGGCCGGGCTCTACCTGCCCGACGCCGGATCGGTGCGCTGGGACGGGCACGACACCCGCGACCTCGACCCGCACGCCCTGTGGCGCCAGGTCGCCGTCGTACCCCAGGACTACGCGCGCTGGCCGCTCACCTGCCGTGAGAACATCACGCTGGGCCAGCCCACCGCCGAGGGCGACGCGGCGGTGCTGCGCGCCGCCGACGCCTCCGGCGCGGCCGACGTCGTCGCCAAGCTCCGCCGGGGCCTGTCCACCCTGCTGGCCGTGGAGTGGATGGGCGGCGAGGAGCTCTCCGGCGGCCAGTGGCAGCGCCTGGCCATCGCCCGGGCGTTCCACCGCGAGGCCGGACTGCTCGTCCTGGACGAGCCGACCGCCGCCCTCGACCCGCGCGCCGAGCACAGGATCTTCCAGAACCTGCGGGCGGTCGCGCGCGAACGGGCGGTGGTCCTGGTCACCCACCGGCTCACCAACGTGGCCGTCGCCGACCGGATCGTGGTGCTCGAAGACGGAAAGGTCCTCCAGGAGGGGACGTTCGCCGAGCTGGTCGCCGACGAGGCGGGCCGGTTCAGGGAGCTGTGGGACCTGCAGAACGAACGCACCGGTCTCCCGGCCCAGCGGACCCTGCCGGGCCAGGCGGACGAGGAGACCGGCCGGTGACCGACGTCGACGCGCCGAGCGACCCGGCTCCCCACGGCGGCGGCACCGTGGATGACCGCGTCGAGGAGAAGGGGGCGGCTGGATAGGGGGCGACGTCCCGGAGGCCCAGGGCCGTGCCCCCGACGGGCACGGCCCGGGCGGCCCCCGGGGGGCACACCATTGGTCGCTGCCTCCGGCAGCCAGGAGTGTCAACCGAGGCCGCGGACACGCCCTTGATCGGGTGAGTTGCGGTACCTCCGGGCCGACGGACGGCCAGGGTAGCGAACGTGATCAACATGCGAATTCGCGCCGCCTCCGGCGCAGTTGCCCTCGCCTGCGCCGTCGTGCTCACGCCCGAGATGCCGGCCGTCGCCGCCCCTGCGGCCGCGACCGGAGCCGCGCCGTTCAGCTGCCTCGACCCCAGCGGGGAGGGGCTCTGGAGCGGCCCCCAGTGCGACGGCGTCATCATCCACGAACTCGGTACCGAGGCCGTCGCCATCCTCCTGGACGGACGCCGGATCGACTACGCGGACGAGGCCGAACTGCGCGCCGAGGACTGCGCCGGGCGGCCGGCCATCACCCTCCCCGCCGGCACCTTCGAGAACCTCCCGCAGGGCCCGGACCCGCTGTACGCCGCGGTGGACCGCCGGGTGGACGTACCCCGCATCACCCCCGCCCCACCGCACTGGCGCAAGAACTGCCACCCGCTCTTCCGCTCGGACGGCCGCGATCCGTCCGTCATCTTCGAGCAGGGCTTCGCCCCGAAGGACACCGTCAACGGCCAGTACGACGTCACCAGTTACGTCCTGCAGAACCAGCCCTCACCGTACGTCAGCACCACCTACGACCCCGAGCTGTACAAGAAGTGGAAGAAGGTGCCCTGGGACTACTTCATCGACGCCCCCGGCGGCATCGACGTCAACAAGACCATCGGGGACCAGCACCAGTACGCCGACCAGCTCGAAGTCGCCTTCCCCGGCGGCGTGGACCGGCACTTCATCCGCCGGGCCTGCCCGGTCGACCGGGCCACCGTCTCCTTGGTCGAGTCCGGCTGCGTGGACAACCCCGACTACCAGCCCTGGCTGCACTGACCGCAGGCCATCCGCCGTCGGCCGGCGCGGTATCTCGGCCGACCGCCCAGTGGCGGCTCGTAGTCGGTCAACCGTCCCGGCTGCGAGCCGCCCGCGGTCCATGCCGACCTCGTCCGCGAGCGCACGCTCATCACGGCCATGCCGGAGGCCGTACCCGGGACCAACCGGTGCGGTTGGGTGCGTGCCTCACCACGGCCTGAAGTGCCGCGCGGTGATTGGGGAGGAGGCATCCGGCTGGTCGAGTTCGTCCCGTGCCGCCGGCCGTCGCGCTGCTCCACCGGGTAGACGTGGCGTCAACTTTTGGACATTCCGGGGCTCGTACCGTACGCATGGGCGACGCGGGAGAAACTCCATGTGTGGCTGGCGCGCGTCGCCAGAACTTCCGGATTATGTCCGATTTGCCGTGAGAACTTCCAGGCTGGAACGAGTCTGACGCGTACACGCACCTCTGCGTAGCCTTGGCGCGGCGGTCCCCCTCGGCCGTCGTCCCCCACAACTCCCTCAGGAGCGCAGATGCGTCGTTCCCTTCGCGTCCCCTCGCGTGCCGCCGGCAGATTCCTCAGCGCAGCGGCGCTGGTCGCAGCCCTCGGCCTCACCCAGTTCGCCGCCCCCACCACGGCCACCACCGCCGCCGCGGCCTCCACCGAGTGCGTCGGGGATGCGGGCCACGACGACGCCGCGGCCCGCAAGCCCGCCGGCAACCCCGGTGGCCACGAGCCCAACGCCGTCACCGACGCGCAGGCCAAGGCGATGGACGCGGACCTCAAGGCCCGCGTCGCCCAGCTGGCGAACTCCACCCAGGGCGGCGCCCTCGCCCCCGGCGCGCTGACGGCCACCACCATCCCGGTGTACATGCACGTCGTCCACTCGGGATCCACCGGCAAGCTGTCGGCCACCGACATCGCCAAGCAGATCGACGTCCTCAACGCGGCCTACGGCGGCCAGGGCGCGGGCAACACTCCCAGCCAGTTCCAGTTCCAGCTGGTCTCCACCGACTACACCGACAACGCGACCTGGTACTCCGGCGTCACGCCGGGTTCCACTGCCGAGAAGTCGATGAAGAGCACGCTGCGCAAGGGCGGCGCCAACGCCCTCAACATCTACAGCGCCAAGCTCGGGCAGTCGCTGCTCGGCTGGGCGACGTTCCCGAGCAGCTACCGGTCCAACCCGACCGATGACGGCGTGGTCATACTCGACGGTTCGTTCCCCGGCGGCTCGTCCTCCAACTACAACGAGGGCGACACCGCCACCCATGAGGTCGGCCACTGGCTCGGCCTGTACCACACCTTCCAGGGCGGCTGCAGCGGCCAGGGCGACTACGTCTCCGACACTCCGGCCGAGAAGAGCGCCGCCTACCAGTGCCCGGCCGGCCGGGACACCTGCACCGCCACCGGCGTCGACCCGATCCACAACTTCATGGACTACACCTACGACTCCTGCATGACGCAGTTCACCGCGGGCCAGGTCGCCCGGATGTCCACCGCCTGGGCCGCCTACCGGGCCTGACGACGGACCCGGTCCGGCGGTCCGCCCGGATCCGACGACCGCGCCCTGACGCTGGCGGGTGCGTGGCGATGACGCCGCGCACCCGCCAGTACCGGCCGTTCTCACGCTCCAACGGCGCCAACAGCCCCCGCGTACGGGCCGGAGCGGACTCCCGTGACTCGCTCCGGGCGAACCGGTGCGCAAGCCGTTCATGCGGCCGAGCCGGCCCGTCCGACCAGGGACGAGCGTGCGGCCTGGACGACCACCGGGTCCGCCGTCATCAGGGCTGGTACCGGCACATCACGCTCGCCATGGCGGTCCACGCCTACTTCGCCGTCCTGCGGGCCGAGCAGCTCGAAAGGGGGCCAGACCAAGTCGAACGCCAGACCTGGTTCCGCTGACGAAACGGCTGCGGACGCCTCGGCGGGCGGGGAGGCCGGGTGGCGTACCGCCGCCGCCCGTTCCACCCGTTCGGCCGGACAAGCGCTCGATCAGGTTTCGCGCACACCTGAACGGGCCGCCGGCCGGACCGGCGGCCAGGACGCCGCACGGTGCTCGACCTCGAAGGCGGCGCCGTCACCCCGGCTGTCGGACCTGTCGGACCCGGCCCCTAGGGTGATCCACACAGCGGACGGTCCGGTGGAAGGCAGGGATGACAGGTGTGCAGCGACGTGCTCGTCGAAGCGGTCTACGGTGACGGGTGGGACCCCTCGAACCGTTCGACGGTCCGTCCGATCTCCCGGGAGGAGGCCGCCCGCCGGGACGCGGCAGGCGAGCCGTACGCCGTCGTGCTCGCGGCCCCGGGGCAGGAGCTTCCCCTCGCGGTGCTGCACGTCGCCTGGGCCGAGCACTACCTGGGCTTGTGGCGGTTCGACGGCTCGGGTCGCCGCGTGTTCGAAGCCGACCTGCGCAGGCTGGAGCCGGGACGGCTGTTCCTGCGCCACCTGGCCGAGTGGTGCTACGAGCAGGAGGACCTCCCCGAGCTCTCGGACGGTGCCCTGAGGCGGACCGTCGACCTGTATCCGGACGGGAAGAACAGCGAGGGCCGCTACCCCCGCGGACGCGGTGGCGGATCGACGCGCACGCTGGTCGACCTGCCGCGTGACCAGTGGTGGCTGCCGGTTCCGGAATTCGGCTGCTGGGAAAGCCTGCTGGCGGCGCCCCAGTTCGGTTGGCAGGGAACGTTCGGGATCGTCGAGAGGGCTCCGGCCGTCGCACCACGGCCGGCCACCGGCGCAGCGGAGCCCTTCGGCTGGCGGCCGCCGGCGCCGGCGGCAGCGCCCCGGCTCGAGGAGCTGTTCACCCCCGGGTTCACGTTCACCCACCGGCACCGGCCGCAGCCGCTCACCATCGATCCGGTGAGGACGGTGACGGAGATAGCCCTGCCGACGGGTCGGCTGGCGGTCTGCGACCCGTCGTACCTGCCCGACGGCGCAGAGGGCGACCCGCTGGTGATCGACGTTCCGCCCGGCGTCCACCCGGTGCAGGAGACCGGTGCCGGCTACGAGGACGAGATGTTCGGCGAGCGCTTCACCGCCCGCGACACGTACGCCGTGCGCGTGCTGGTGAGCGAGAAGCCGGCCGTCCGCTGGACGATGGCGGTCCCGCCGGGCGACGACCCGCGGCTGCTGCGCGACGGCCAGTACTTCGGCTTCGGCGTCGATTCCGCCACCGGCTGTTTCGTCGAGTCCGCCGCGCGAACCGACCTGGGCCGCCGCTACATGCATGCCCGCACCTCCGGCGATCGCGACGACGTCCACGAGGTCGGCGGCGGCTACAGGAAGGTGACCGATCGCGCTGGCGGGGCCGAGCTGGTCACCTTCCTGCTGGGCGGAGACGGCGTCTACCCGGTCTGGGTGGGACATGACGACGCGGGTGAGGTCACGGCGGTCGTCGTGGCGGACCTCTACGAGGTCGGTTGCCTGGAACCGTCTGCCCCATGACGGCCTTTCGGTACACAGGACGTTCACGCGCCTGCCGAACCCCGGCCGGCTGCCCGGGCCCGGGGCGTCGCCCGGGCAGTGCCGGCGGGGCCGGGCGACGCCCGCCGCTAGCGCGAGCGGCCGGCGAGAGGGTTGGGGAGCGGCGCTCGGTACGGGGCGGCCGGGTGCCGGGTGGGGGTGACGCCCCGGGTGGTCCTGGTGGTCCGGGTGGGACGAGGGGGCCGGGCGGTTGTCGCCGAACGGGCCTTGGCCGAACCGACCAGGACGGTGGCCGCCGCGCAGTCCTCGGGCGTCGGCCGGTTCAGGGCGTCGGCGGCGGCGCGCACCAGGCGAGCGGCGAGGGAGGAGGTGGGGCCGGACTCCCAGCTGCGGTCACGCATCAGCCGTGTCAGGTGGTCCGGGACGGATCGGCCCTCGTCCTGCATCCGTGCCATGCGGGCCGCGAGCAGGGGCCACTGGCGGGAGTTCACCAGCAGAGCGGCCTCGCGTTCGCGCTTCGGCAGCGCCTCGTGGACCCACCGGACGAAGCGGGCGCTCTCCGACTGGCTCACCCCCAGCTGTGCCAGCGCCCTGAAGCGGCTTCCCAGCGCGAGGTCGTTCGGCACGTCCAGCCCGGCAGTGAGCGGGCCGTAGGAGCGCACCGGGTCCGGACCCGGCGAAGCAGCCGAACGGCGACCGGCACGCAGCACCCGGTCCACGGCCTGATCGACGCCGACGCCCTCCGCATGGGCGGCCGTCAGGATCCGCCGGACGTCGACGCCGCGCTGCCGCAGCGCCTGCATGGTGGCCGCGATCTCCGGCCAGGTGGGGGAGGACAGGATCGCCTCCCGCACAGCGCTCGCCGGCAGCGTCGAACGGAGCAGCCGCGCCCACTCCTGCGTTCCCTCGGCCGCGATCCGCGCCGCATTCGCCTCGACCGCGTTCCCGACGGATGCCGCGAGGTCGCCCACACGCGGTAGGAAGTCCTCCAGGTCGACACCGGCCCGCCGCAACGCGACCAACTGCCGCGCCATCACCGGCCAGTCCGCATCGGACATCAGCGCCCGGGCCACGGCGGGCGCCACCAGCGCCTTCACGTCCCCGGACGCTTCGGACACGGCCTGGTCCGCTGCGGGCAACGCCTGCTCCCCGCCCGCCCTGCGCTGCGCCGCGCGGCGCACGGCGTCCGCCACGGCCAGCACCAGGCGCACCGCGACCGCAGAGGTCTGCGCGGCCTCACCGACCGCCTCGGCGAACGGCTCACCCGGGTACGGCATCGACATCGTGGTCTCCCGTCTTTCAGTGAACCTGCTCGGTGACGCGGCCGCGTCGGGCAGCGGCGTGACGGCTGCCGGCGGAGCGGTCACCGGGGTGCTGTCACCCCGGTGTCCCCTCGGTCGTGCTCGCCGCGTCCCCCGGTTGGTCGGTCCACTGTGTTGCGTGGACGCATCCGGTGCCCGCAGATTCGCCGGGACGGCGGGCGAGTTCACCGACACGGGTGACGCCCACCTCCACCCCCACCTCCACCCCCACCTCCACCCCCACCTCCACCCCCACCTCCACCCCGCCCCCGCACGTGTCCGGACGCGCCGCCGCCACCCGCTACCGGGTCGGCGCCCGCACCGCGAACAGCCCGGACAGCTCCAGCGGACACACCGGATTCCGCTGAGCAGCGGCCGTCACCAGGCGGGCGGTCCGGTCGTTGATCCGGACGCGCCGCTCCGCGGGTGCGGCGGTAGTCGGAAGCGGCCTGGAGGAGTCTGCGGTGTCCACCGTCACCAATCCGTTCACCGGTGCCTACACGCCGGTGGGCGAGGAAGTCACCGCGTTCGACCTGCCGGTCACCGGCACGATCCCGGCCGAGCTCAACGGCCGGTACCTGCGCAACGGGCCCAACGGGATGCGGCCGGAGGACCCCAGGCCGCGGCACCTGTTCGCCGGGTACGCCATGGTGCACGGGGTCCGGCTGCTCGACGGGCGGGCCCGGTGGTACCGCAATCGGCTGGTGCGCAGCGCCGCCGTGGCCGAGGCCCTGGGGGAGCGGCCGCGCCCCGGCGCCGCGCCGCGGATCACCGACGTCGCGCCCAACACCCACGTCATCGGGCACGCCGACCGCACCTTCGCGCTGGTCGAGGGAGGCTTCCGCCCGTACGAACTCTCCTACGAGATCGAGACGGTGGGCGCCAGCGACTTCTGCGGCACACTGGCGGAAGGGTTCGCCGCCCATCCGAAGCTCGATCCGCTCACCGGCGAGCTGCACGCGATCACCTGGCAGCGGGACAGCGAGACCCTGCGGCACCTGGTGGTCTCCCCGCAGGGCGCCGTCGTCCGTGCCGTGGACGTCCCGGTCGCGCACCGGCCGGTGGTGCACGACATGGCGCTGACCCGGAACTTCGCCGTCGTCCTCGACCTCACGGCGCGCGTCAGCCCGTCCGACAACCGGGCGCGCAAGACGTATCCGGCGGTCTGGGACGAGTCCCGCGCCGCGCGGATCGGGCTGCTGCCGCGCGACGGCACCGAGGTCGCCTGGTTCGAGGTCGAGCCCTGCTTCGTCTTCCACACGCTCAACGCCTACGAGGAAACCCACCGGGTCGTCGTCGACGTGGTCCGCTACCCGCGGATGTTCGCCGGCGGCGCGCTGGACGGGCAGAGCCGCCCCACCCTGGACCGGTGGACCGTCGACACCGTCTCCGGCAAGGTCACCGAGACCCGACTGGACGACCGGCCGCAGGAGTTCCCGGCGGTCAGCCCGGGGGTGGTCGGCGGCGCCCACCGCTACGGCTACTCCACCGTCGCCACCGACCTGTTGCGCCACCTGGCCGACGCCGACGGCCTCGACGCGCTGCCCCCGGAGGCCGCCGGGGACGCCCTGATCAAGCACGACCTGCGCCGGCAGTCCAGCACCGTGCGGAAGTTCGGCGCCGGCCGCTACACCGGCGAGGTCTCCTTCGTCCCGAGGCAGGGCGCCCGCAGCGAGGACGACGGCTACCTGCTGGCCTACGTCCACGACCCCGAGCGCGGCGCGAGCGACCTGGTCGTCCTCTCCGCCGAGGACTTCACCGGCGCTCCGCTCGCCACCGTGCACCTGCCGGTTCGGGTGCCGGCCGGCTTCCACGGCAGCTGGATCCCCGACCTGGCCCGGGAGGACTCCGACTGAGCGGCCCGCCCGCGCCAAGCGCCCGTCAGCCTGAACCATCGGACACCGGGGCCGGTCGACCGCCCTTCCCACACGATCACCGCACGTCCGCCGCACGTCCGCCGCACGTCCGCAGGCCGATCCGCAGGCCAATCCGCACCCACGGTCGCTTCAGTCGCTTCGGTCGCTGCGACCGGGCTGCCCGACGAGGACACCGCGCCGAGGCCCGCCCCCGACTGGTGGGCGGGAGCCCGGACCGGTCACCCGCGCCTGCCGATCCGCCCGGTCGCGGGCTCCGGAGCGGATGCGCGATCCTGATCCCGCCGCTCCGGTCAGCCGCGGGACCGGGCAGGCGGGCCCGGCCTTCGGACGAGGAGTCGAGATGGACACACGGCGAGCCGGGGCGAGAAGTTGCCTGGTGACCGGTGCGAGCGGCTACATCGGTGGCCGCCTGGTTCCCGAACTGCTCGCCCGGGGACATCGCGTCCGCTGCCTGGTGCGCGATCCCGGCCGACTGCGGGACCAGCCGTGGCGGGCGGACGTCGACATCGCCACCGGCGACGTGAGCCGACCCGAGACCCTCGCGGCGGCCTTCGACGGCGTCGACGTGGCCTACTACCTGGTGCACTCCCTCGGCACCGGACTGGCTTTCGAGGCCACCGACCGCGCGGCAGCCCATGCCTTCGGAGCCGCCGCCGCGGCCGCAGGCGTCACCCGGCTCGTCTACCTCGGCGGTCTCGTTCCCGCCGACGTGCCCGGAGCGGACCTCTCACCCCACCTGCGCTCCCGCGCCGAGGTCGGCCGGATCCTGCGCGGCAGCGGTGTGCCCACGGCCGAGCTCCGTGCGGCCGTGATCATCGGCTCCGGCAGCGCCTCGTTCGAAATGCTCCGCTACCTCACCGAACGCCTGCCCGCGATGGTCACGCCGCACTGGGTCTCCACCCGGATCCAGCCGATCGCCGTCCGCGACGTCCTGCGCTACCTGGCCGGTGCCGCCGGACTGCCGCCGGACGTGAACCGCACCTTCGACATCGGCGGCCCCGACGTCCTGACGTACGCGCAGATGATGCACCGCTACGCCCGGATCGCCGGACTGCGCCGGCGCCTCATCGTCCCCGTGCCGGTCCTCACTCCCCGTCTCTCCAGCCTCTGGGTCGGCCTCGTGACTCCGGTGCCCAACTCCATCGCCCGTCCGCTCGTCGAGTCCCTGCGCCACGAGGTCGTCTGCGGCGAACACGACATCGCCCGGTGGGTGCCCGACCCGCCGGAGGGCCTGACCGGCTTCGACCAGGCCGTGACCCTCGCCCTGCGCCGGATCAAGGACGCCGACGTCGCCACCCGCTGGTCCTCCGCCTCCCTGCCCGGCGCCCCCAGCGACCCGCTGCCCACCGACCCCGACTGGGCCGGCGGCAGCCTTTACCAGGACCTCCGGGAACGCACCGTGGCCGCCTCACCCGCCGCCGTCTGGCGGGTGATCGAAGGCATCGGCGGCGACAACGGCTGGTACTCCTTTCCGCCCGCCTGGGCCCTGCGCGGGTGGCTCGACCGCCTGGTCGGCGGCGTCGGCCTGCGCCGGGGCCGCCGCGACCCGGCCCGGCTGCGGGTCGGGGACTCCCTCGACTTCTGGCGGGTCGAGGAGATCGAACCCGGTCGACTGCTGCGCCTGCGCGCCGAGATGCGGCTGCCCGGTCTGGCCTGGCTCGAACTGTCCGTCACACCGGACGGTGAGCACCGCACGCGCTACCGCCAGCGGGCGCTCTTCCACCCGCACGGCCTGGCCGGCCAGGCCTACTGGTGGTCGGTCGCACCGTTCCACGCGGTGGTGTTCGGCGGCATGGCCCGCAACATCACCGAACGCGCCCGCCAAGCGCCGTGACGCCGCCCCGGCGCGCGACGCGGTGGAGGGTGGAATCGACCGCCTGAAGCGACACCGGGCGGTGGCCACGAGGTATGACAAGTCGGCCATTCGCTACGAGGCAACCGTGGTGATCGCCGCGATATACGAGTGGCTGTGAGACACCCCCGGTGCGATCATGTGGCGGGTGAACGGTGGACTGCCCGACGGTTCGACGATCGAGCGAGTGCGCTTCGCAGCAGCGGATCCTAAGCCCTACTAGGGCCCGTATTCGGTCGTGATCAATGGGTCCGGGGGAGGTCCTTGGTCCAGATCATCGCGCCACGGAGGTGGAGGCCTGCGAGGTGGCTTTCCGGGGTCTTGTCATACCGGGTGGCGATGCCTCGGGAACCGCCAGATCACGTCCTCGAACTGCTGCCGCAGCCGCTCCGGGTACGGGCCGTACTTGCCGATCGGCAAGTACGGCCCGATCAACGCCCACTCCGCATCGTCAATTGCGCTCGCGTCACGCACCACGGTCTACCGGAACTGGACCCGCCGCGAAGGTGAATCGCGCAGATTGATCATGACCGAATACGCGCCATAGTCGTCCTCGGCGGCCGGCTCGGTTGCCGAGGGCAGGACGGTCACGTTCGTCATGGCCGGTGAACTCGCCAGGGCCGCGGAAGTCACGGGACGGCTGGTGGGTTTCGTCTCGCGAAGGTGCCGCTTTCGCCTCGCTGGACCCTTCCATCCCAGGTCGCGGCGATGGCCCGCCCCTCAACAAGAGAGCGGGCCGTCATGCGGACCGGAGCGGCCACGTCCTGGCGAGCCACCTGGCGGCGCACCCAGCGTCCACGGCCTGTTCTCAGGGGCGCCTGAAATCCTGGCACTTGAGCATGGCGGGCGGGGTGGCGCCGTCATCGAGGCAGATCCTGACGGTGAAGGCACCGCCGACAACATCCGCAGGGACGGTGACGTTGTAGTTCTTGCTCGCGCCGCAGATGACGCCGGTGTGCATGCTGCCCAGTTCGCTGCCGGAGCCGGAGTAGCTCGTCGCTGTGGTGCCCCGACAGCTGGCCGAGTCCTCGGACTTGCCTTGCCCGCTCAGGCCAACCGAGCGGTTGTACCAGGTCAGGGTGCCCTTCGTGGAGGTGGTTCCGTAGATGATGTCGAAGTCGGTGGTCGGGTAGGCGCTGGGAGGCGCGGCGGTGGGCGGGAGCGGGCGGGCCTCGTCCGCCTCGCCGGTCGTCGCCGTCGGGGCGAGCAGGTGGTGGACCAGCAGCCCGCCCGCGACCACCCCGGCCAGGGCCGCCGCCGCCCCCGCCGCCCAGGCGACCCAGTGCCGGCTCCGGCCCGCCGCCGGGGCCGCCGACGGCTCCCCGGCCCCGGCGACCACCACCGCCTCGACCACGGCCTCTCCGGCCGCCACCGCGACCGCCGCCACCGGCACCGGCACCGGGGCCGCCACTTCGGCGGACGCCGCCCCCGCCCGCAGCTCCTCGTCCACCCGCGCGCGCAGGGCGAGCGCCCGGTCGAGGTCCTCCTGCGCCAGCCGGTAGCAGGACCAGAGCGCGCGGACTGCCGCCTCCGGCGCCGGGTGCCGGCCGTCCGGGCTCTCGTAGCGGGAGACGGTGGTCTGGGCGATGTTGAGCCGCCGGGCCACCGTCTTCTGCGGCAGTTCCCCCGCCCGGGCCCGCCACTCGCGCAGCGTCCGCGCCAGCTCCACCCGCGCCGACGGCCCGGCTGCGACGCCCTCCGCCTCCGGCCCGGTGACTCCCCTGTCCGGCATCCGTCCGCTCCCCTCTCCTTCGGCCCGTGCATATCCGCAGCTCGGAGCGCATGCATACTCGACCGCATACGCATGAGTAACCATCTGATCGCGCAGCGTAGGAGTCGGCGGCCCGGCCGTGCAACGCTGATGACCAGCCGGTGAAGCCCCCGGCGAATCCCAACCCCTCCCGTACCCGGGCATTCGTATGCCGCCCCGGGGCACGGGGATGCACTCGAAGGAGTCACCGATGTACCCGACCCGTCACTTCACGCTCCCCACCCTCAAGCAGCGCACGGGCCGCGCCGTCGCCCTCGCCGTGCTGGCGGCGGCCGCGCTCACCGGGACCGGCGCGGCGGATGCGCTCGCCCTCCCGGCGACCCCGCCCGCCGCCACCTCCACCTCCACCTCCACCGCCGACAGCACCGCCACCGTCACCGGCGGGACCACTGCCGACGCCGACACCCTGCGCGAGGGTGCCGCGGCGCCGGCGGCGGCCACCCTGCGGGACCGGATCGTGGCGGCGGCGCGCGGTCAGATCGGGGTCACCGAGAGCAACTCGGCCTGCCAGAAGTACCTCACCGGAAAGGGCCAGACCTGCCGCAACACCTCCTGGTGCGCGGCGTTCGCCGAGTGGACCTGGCGGCACGCCGGGGTGAAGAGCGTCCCGACCACCCTGCTCGGGCGCGGGGTCGGCAAGTGGGGGCAGGAGCACCACCTGTTCCACACCGGCTCGCCGAAGCCCGGCGACCTCGTCGTCTACGGCCCGCCGGCCTCCGAGCGGGGCGGCCACGTGGGCGTGGTGGTCTCGGTGAACCGTGACGGCACCCTGGACACCGTCGAGGGCAACGTCAGCAACAAGGTGACCCACCGCCACATCGACCCGCACACCGCCAAGGGCGGCACGAAGAACTGGAAGATCTCCGGCTACGTGACCCCGCCCGGCGCCTGATCCCCACCTCCGCGCCCCGGCCCGGTGCCGCTCCTCCACCCCATGGAGGATGCGGCCCCGGGCCGGGGCCGTCCCGCGCCTCCGCCGCCGAGAGCCACCTCGCCGGCCTCCACCTCCGCGCCTCAACGATCTGGATCAAGAGTCTCACCAAAGCCACTCCTTGATCACGACCAAATAGGCTCCCTAGCCCCGCGCTTCCCAGCCGTCTCCACCGTTGCGTCGCCCACCCGGCGGCCGCGCGCACCTGTTGATGGATTCGGATCATGCGGGACGACTGGTGCCTGTCGCTGGCCAGTTCGCTACGGCCAGCGGCCAAGCCCTCACTTGGATGACCGACCAGCGCGGCCACACCGTCCCGGCGCAAAGGTGCGGCTATCGTTACCCTACGAATTGGAAAACGGGCTGTGATAGCGGAAAGTATGCAAGGTCCGGCCCTTGAAACTGCAACTGGAGAGTGGGAGACTGCAAGAAAATAGAAATAACCTGCCGAGGAGGTGGGTGATGTGACGCTCCATGCGAGCTGGATCCATGGGAACGCCATGGCGGTGGAAACTCCCGAAAATCTGAGCCGCAACGGGCACTTCGGATGGGGAGCCGATGTAGACATCATTCCGGGGCGGTCCAGTTGGTTCCACATCGCCGTACCCACGCCCGTCATTGTCTCGGACGTCCGAACGAGCTTAATCAAGGTCTTCGTCCTATTCAGCACTGATCCGGGGTTCGGCCAGCTGCGCCGGGTCCACGTGTGGGATGGTTCCGCGCAAGTCCAGCAATTCGAAGACCTTGCATCCGAGGGCGACCATCGTGGCGGACTGGACGGTCAGAATACCTTCGTCCTGTCCCAGCCCCATGTCGTGGCCTTCGGCATCGGAATTTCCTTCTTCGTCGTCGCAGCGATCGGATTCGACACGCCGATCGCCCCTTCGCGACTGATCCTCGGAACCGCGGGCGGTGATTTCGTGACCTGATCCAGCCCTGGGCGAACGCTCAGTTCACCAGCGATGAGCGGCATTCGCAGATCTCGGGATTGCGTGGTCGACGGCGGCGCCCGACAGCGAACAAGCTGGAGCGCCGAGGGTGGTCTGATGCGTTCCCATTTCCCTGGGACATCAAGGGAGAGGATGGTTCAAATGGTGGATGTCATTGGCGCCATTCGCGACAAGTGGGTCGCCCTGGGAGCGGAGAGCGGATTTCTCGGCCAGCCGCTCGACCTACCCATCTGATTGACACCACACACCGGTCCGTCGCGGACTCTGCCGACCAGGGGGAGCTCTGGGTGGCCGACCAGCGCGAGGCCCTGAGGTCAGGCCATCTCGGACTGTCGCAAGGCTGGACGGATCAAGGTATTTCCCAACGGAACTCCTTGATCCACTTTTGCAACAGGCCCTAGTGATCCCAGCAGATCGCGGTGGTGGCGGCGGTGAAGGCCAGCCAGCCGACGATCGCGAGGACGAGGGTGACGGCGGAGGACCAGTGGACGGTGACCAGGATGACGCCGCCGATGAAGGTGAAGAAGAAGAGGAACAGGCAGGCGGTGGCGGGGACGATCCAGCCGTCCCGGTGGCCCCGGAGCAGGGTGAAGACGACCAGGGCGGTTCCTGCGCCGACCAGGAGCGCCAGCTTGAGGTGGGTGTGCCAGGGGGTGTCGATGATCGGGGAGCGGTGGCCCTGGTAGGAGACCTCCACGACGCGGCCGCGCCAGAGGGTGAAGTCCACGTCGACGCCGGTCCGGACGCTGCCGTAGAGGCCGTCGGTGACGATGTACGTGGCGGTGGGAGCCGCCTCGCGGGAGATGGTCACCTCGTAGGAGATGGAATCGTCGTTCGATCTTCTCTTCTTGCCCGTCACCCGGCCGGTCTCGTGGGTGGTGCAGTCCGTGACGGGCGCGGAGGCGGAGCTGATACAGGCCGGGGCGCCGCGGTAGGCGAACGCCTCGTCGTAGGCGTCGACGAACCAGGAGAAGCCGAGGGCGACGGTGGCCAGGCCGGTCAGGACGAGCAGCAGGCGGGCCGCGACGCGGGCGACGGGATGGCCCTTCTGATGGGAGCGGACGTGGGGGCGGGGTGGTGGCGTTCGTACGGGCGGTGCCGGGACGCGGTCGGTCACGCGCCGGGCTCCGGCGGTGGGCGCGGTGGTGATGGTGACGGCGTCGGTGACCGCGGCAGGTTTCGCGTCGACGGGTTTCGCGTCGGCAGGTTCCGCGTCGGCGGGCTCGGGAAGCTCACTCGTCGTCATCGTGCACCACCTCGGTGCGGAGCAGGACGACGTCCCCGTGCCGCATCCGCCGCCCGCACGTTCATCGCGCTCCCCCCGTCGCTCCCGGGCAACTCCCGGGTCCCGCCGGGATGATGGCAGGGATCGGCCGTGGTGGGGGAGCAGCCGGGGAGGTTTGTCACCGACTTGTCGAACTCCGGGACGGGCCGGGAGGGGACGGCCCGGGAGGGGACGCAATCCGGGGGACGGTCAGGGCAGCAGCAGGCCGGCGAGCTCGTCCAGCAGCTCGGTGACCCTCCGGGCCTTCTCCGGGTCCGGGACGGCCCGGGCGATGACCGGCTCGGCGGGCCGGGCGACGTGGGCGCGGATGGCGCGCCGGGCGGGGTCGGAGACGGTCAGCAGGGTGCGCCGTCCGTCGGCCGGGTCGGGCGCGGCGTCGAGCAGGCCGCGTTCGCGCAGCCGGGCGACGGAGACGGAGACGTGGCTCTGGGCGAAGCCGGTCCGGACCCGGATCTCCTGGACGGAGGCGGCGGGGTGCCGGTACACGTCGGCGACCACGGCGATCTCCCCGGCGGTGAGGTGCTCGGAGGCCGGGTCGGTGATCATTGCGCGGCCGAGTTCGGTCAACCGCTTGCCGAGCCTGAGGAGTTGCACGCCGTCCATGTCCGAAGAATACATCTTCACCGATGCATCGGTAGCGATGTAGATTGCCGCACATGACGACCCCCGAACCGCTCAGCCCGGTCTCCCGCACCGCCCTGTCCGTCGCCCGGGTGCGGGCCTACGAGAGCTCCCGTCCCGACCCGCTCTTCGTCGACCCGTACGCCGCGGCGTTCGTCACCGCCGCCGGCCTCGAACTGGCTCCCTCCCACCCGGGCAGCAGCTTCGCCAGGGCCCTGATCGCCAACGGCATCCTGCGTACCCGCTTCTACGACGACCGGCTGCGAGCCGCCGGTGCCGACCAGGTGGTGCTGCTGGCGGCGGGCCTGGACACCCGCGCGTACCGGCTGGACTGGCCGGCCGGCACCCGGGTGTTCGAGCTCGACCTGGACCCGGTACTGGGCTTCAAGAAGCAGATCCTGGAGGGGCTCGGCGCCGTGCCGCAGGCCGAGCGCACCGCCCTGCCCGCCGACCTGCTGGACCCGACGTGGCCCGAGCGGCTGGTCGCGGCCGGGTTCGACCCGGCACGGCGCTCGGTCTGGCTGGCCGAGGGGCTGCTGGTCTACCTCACCCCCGAGGAGGCGGCCGCCGTGCTCACGGCGGTGACCGGGCTGGCCGCCCCGGGCAGTCGGCTGCTGCTGGAGCAGGGCCGCGACGTGAGCCGCACCCCGCACGACCCGGCGCTCGCCCACATGATCGCGCTCTGGCGCGGCGGCCTCGGCCCGGACACCGACGGATGGCTCGACGGGAACGGCTGGACGCCGGAGGTCACCACCCTCGTCCGGCTCGGTGAGGCCTACGGGCGCGCACTGCCGGACCCCTCCGCCACGTCGGCCTTCATCGAGGCCGTACGGCGCCCGGCGCACTGACCTCCCGGGCCCGGGCCGCCTGCTGCGGCGACCGGCGCCCCGGCCCCGCGCCGCCCCCGCCCGCTCAGCGGGCCGGTTGTGGCGGCCAGGTGTTCGGGGCCAGGACACCGGTGGCGTAGGCCCGGGCGACCAGGGCGGTGCGGTTGGGGACGCGCCAGCGGCGGGAGAGCCGGGCCAGATGGTAGTTGACCCCGTCCGGGGTGATGCCGATCTCCCGGGCGATCTGCGCCGTGGTGTCGCCCCGGGCCGCCGCGGCCAGGATCCGGGCCTCGACCGGGCTGGCCCCGGCCTGCGGGCCCGGGGGCGGGGCCGCACCCGTGAACTCCGCCGTCCGCAGTGACAGCAGCAGGCTCGGGGTCTGTTCCGGGGTGTCGCCGACCAGGGCGACGGTCATCTCGCCGTGCCGCTCGCGGCCGTCGGCGGCTGTCCAGGAGACCCGCGCCGCGTACTGCGAGCGACGGTGCAGCCGGACGGCCTCGGTGAGCGCCTCCAGGGTGCCACTGTCCTGCAGGGTGAAGAACTCCAGGATCTTACGGTTGTTCAACTGGCCCGGCAAACTGCCGAATTCGGCTGCCATGGCGCGGTTGACGATCAGGATGCCCCCGCCGAACTCGCACACCGCGATCGGCAGCGGCATGTGGTCCAGCAGTCGCAGCGCCCGGTTGCGCCAGATCACCGCCGCCTCCCGCGGGTTGTCCGGTACGGGGCCGCAGCCCCCGGTCGTCCGCATCTGTCGTTCTCCTTTCCCGGTGCCCGAGCTGACGGCCCGTAGCACGTTCGTAGCGCGCCCGTAGCAAGCCCGTAACCGCCCCAGGTACTACACAATCATGTAGTGAACGCTGCCGGCGTCCCCTCCCGGTGGGCGCACAGTGGTGGAAGACGAGAGTTTCCTGCCGTGGGAGGGGCACACCGATGACCGAGACCGTGGAGCGCACGACCGAGGACGAGCCGGCGGCCGGGGGCGAGAGCCGGGGCGTCCCCCTGGTGGACATCTCCTCGATGCCGCCGACCGCCACCCCGATGCTGCGCATCATGGAACTGGCCAGAGAGCACGGCCCGGCCTTCGTCCAGCGACTGTACGGCCGGGACACCCTGGTCGTCAGCGGCCTGGAGCTGGTGACGGAGCTGGCCGACGAGACCCGGTTCACCAAGTCGATCGGCCAGGCCCTGGAGAACGTCCGGCAGTTCACCGGCGACGGCCTGTTCACCGCCTACAACGACGAGCCCAACTGGGCCCGGGCGCACGACATCCTGATGCCCGCCTTCGCGCTCGGCTCGATGCGCACCTACCACCCGGTGATGCTGCGGGTGGCCCGCCGAATGATCGACTCCTGGGACCGCCGGGAGGCCGCCGGACAGCCGGTGGACGTGCCCGGTGACATGACCCGGATGACCCTGGACACCATCGGCCTGGCCGGCTTCGGCTTCGACTTCGGCTCCTTCGAGCGGGACGAGCCGCATCCCTTCGTCGAGGCGATGGTGCGCTGTCTGGACTGGGCGATGACCAGGCTGACCCGCGACCCGCAGGCGGACCACGGTGAGCGCGACGCGGCCTTCCGGGCCGACGCCGACTACCTGGCCGCCGTGGTGGACGAGGTGATCGCCACCCGGGCCGGGGAAGGCGTCCAGGGCCCGGCCGAGGACCTGCTCGGCCTGATGCTCGGCGCGGTCCGCCCCTCGGACGGCACCCGGCTGGATGCCGAGAACATCCGCAACCAGGTGATCACCTTCCTGATCGCCGGCCACGAGACCACCTCGGGCGCGCTCTCCTTCGCGCTGTACTACCTCGCCAAGAACCCGACCGTGCTGCGCCAGGTGCAGCGGGAGGTGGACGAGCTCTGGGGCGACCAGGCCGATCCGCAGCCCTCCTACGAGGACGTCGGACGGCTGCGCCACACCCGCCAGGTACTCAACGAGGCGCTGCGGCTGTGGCCGACGGCGCCCGCGTTCAGCCGCGAGGCGCGCGAGGACACCCTGCTCGGCGGGCGCATCCCGCTGCGCGCCGGGGAGACCGTCTTCGTCAGCACGCCGCTGCTGCACCGCGATCCGGCCTGGGGCGACAACCCGGAGCTGTTCGACCCGTCCCGGTTCGACCCCGACGTCGAGGAGGCCCGCTCCCCGCACGCCTTCAAGCCCTTCGGAACCGGCGAACGCGCCTGCATCGGGCGGCAGTTCGCGCTGCACGAGGCGGTCATGATGCTCGGCATGCTGGTCCACCGCTACCGGTTGATCGACCACGCCGACTACCGGCTGACCCTCAAGCAGACGCTCACCATCAAGCCCGACGGGTTCACCCTCGGTCTGGCCCGGCGCACGCCCGTCCAGGCCGCGGCCGCCCCGTCCGCCCAGGTCACGGCGGTCCAGGCGCCGGCCGCCGAGCGCCCCGGGCGGGTCCGCCAGGGCACCGGGCTGCTGCTCCTGCACGGCTCCAACTACGGTGCCTGCCGGGAGTTCACCCGGCAGCTCGCGGAGGCCGCCGCCGACCTCGGCTGCGAGACCGAGACCGCCCCGCTGGACGCGTACGCGGACGGGCTGCCCACCGACCGGCCGGCGGTGATCACCGCCGCCTCGTACAACGGGCAGCCGACCGACGACGCGGCCCGGTTCGTCCGCCGGCTCCAGGACTCCCTGGAGGGTGGTGAGGCCGAGGGCGTCGAGTACGCGGTGCTCGGCATCGGCGACCGCACCTACGCCGCAACCTACCAGCGCATCCCGGCGCTGATCGACGACCGGCTCGCCGAACTCGGCGGCACCCGGCTGCTGGACCGCGCCGAGGCCGACGCCTCCGGCGACCTCGCGGGCACCGTACGGCAGTTCACCGCGGCGCTGGGCGAGGCCCTGCTGGCGCGCTACGGGGACGCCGACGCCTCCGCCGGGGCGCGGCCCGAGGCCGCGTACTCGGTGACCGAGGTGATCGGCGGCCCGATGGCCGCGCTGGCCGCCCGGCACGACACGGCGGAACTGACCGTCACCGCCGTCGACAGCCTGACCGACCCCGGCTACCACCGGGTCAAGCGGCTGGTCCGCCTGGCCCTGCCGGAGGGCACCGGCTACCGGACCGCCGACCACCTCGCCGTGCTCCCGGCCAACGACCCGGTGCTGGTCGAGCGGGCCGCCAAGCTGTTCGGCGCCGACCCGGAGACGGTGCTCAACATCGTGGCGCACCGGCGCACCGGACTGGCCGTCGACCGCCCGCTGACCGTCCGTGAACTGCTCACCCGTCACATCGAGCTGCAGGACCGCCCGAGCGCCGAGCAGCGCGCCGCGCTGGCCGCCCTCAACCCCTGCCCGCCCGAGCAGGCCGCCCTGCGGGCCCTGTCCGAGGACGACCCGCGCACCCTGCTGGACCTGATCGAGGACCACCCGGCGGTGCAGGAGCGGCTGACCTGGCCGGTGCTGCTGGAGCTGCTGCCGCCGATCCGGCCGCGGCACTACTCGATCTCCTCCTCGCCCACCGGCGACCCCGGCCAGGTGGAGCTGATGGTCTCGGTGCTCAGCACCCCGGCCCGTTCGGGCCGCGGCACCTTCCGCGGCACCGGCTCCGGCTACCTCGACCGGGTGGCCGTCGGCGACACCGTGCTGGCCAGGGTCCAGCCCTGCCGGGAGGCGTTCCGGATCGGCCACCGCACCCCGGTGGTCATGATCGCGGCCGGCACCGGCCTGGCGCCCTTCCGCGGCGCCGTCGCCGACCGCCGGGCGCTGCTCGCGCAGGGGGCCGGCCTCGCCCCGGCGCTGCTGTACTTCGGCTGCGACGACGAGGCGGCGGACTACCTGCACCGCGGCGAGCTGGAGGCCGCCGAGCAGGCCGGCGCGGTCTCGCTGCGGCCCGCCTTCAGCGAGCGGCCCCAGCAGGGACGGCGCTACGTGCAGGACCGGATCGCCGCCGAGGCGGGCGAGGTCTGGGAACTGCTGGAAGCCGGCGCCGAGGTGTACGTGTGCGGCGACGGGGCCCGGATGGCGCCGGGCGTCCGGGCGGCCTTCCGGGCGCTGTACCGGGAGCGCACCCCGGGCGCCGACGAGCAGCGGGCCCTGGCCTGGCTGCAGGGGCTGATCGAGTCCGGACGGTACGTCGAGGACGTGTACGCGGGCTGATCCTCCCGCGCCCGGCACGACCGTGGGCCCCGCCTGGGTGGCAGGGCCCACGGTCGTGCCGGCCCGGTCGGCCGGTTCGGTCGGCCGGCCGGGTCAGTACACGCTGACCTGGTACGCGGAGAGCGCCGCGTTGGCCGGCTGGTAGAAGGTGGTGCCGCCGGTGGTGCAGTCGCCGCTGCCGCCGGAGGTGATGCCGAGGGCCTTGGCGCCGTCGTACAGCGGGCCGCCGGAGTCGCCGGGCTCGGCGCAGACGTTGGTCTGGATCATGCCGCGGACGGTGCTGCCGTCGGAGTAGCGCACGGTGACGTTGAGCGCGGTGACGGTGCCGCCGTGGGTGCCGGTGGTCGACCCGGTGCGCTTGACCGACTCGCCGACGACGGCGTTCGGGGCGGAGGTGAAGCCGCCCGGGTGGCTGAGCGCGCTGTTGTCGTAGCGGACCAGCGCGTAGTCGTGGTTGGGGAAGGTCGAGCTGATGGTCGGACCGATCCGGGTGTTGTGGGCGGCGTCGGTGTACCAGTCGGGGGCGATGTTGCCGCAGTGCCCGGCGGTGAGGAAGTAGTAGGTGCTGCCGCTCACCACGTTGAAGCCGAGTGAGCAGCGGTACGCGCCGCCGTAGATGGCGTCGCCGGCGGCGAGCAGCGGGGTGAAGACCCCGGGGACGCGGTGGACGTCGAGGGTGGACGCGTCGGGGCCGGCGGCGACCATCAGCCTGGCGAGCGAGGCCGGGGAGACGGTGCTGTCGGCGGTCACCACGACGCGCCCGGCGGCCTCGTCGACGTACCAGGCGGTGCCGTCGACCTCGGCGTTCAGGATGGCGTCGCTGATCGCCGAGAGCTGTCCCGGTTCGGCGCGGGTGGGAGCGGCGGCGGCGACCGGCGCGGCGACCGCGGTGGCGGTCAGCAGGCCGAGGGCTGCGGCGAGCAGACGGAAGCGGCGGGTGGTTCCGGGGCGGGGCGTGGTTCCGGTGCGGGGCGTGGTGCGCTTGATCCTCACCGATCTCCTCCTGAGGGGGTGACGGCCCTGGGGGTTGGGGCCGTGAAACGCGGTCAGGCGGTGGGCGGACCCCGGCCGGTGCTCTCCGGAAGCACGACGGATGATCAGCTCCTGACAGGCGCTGACCGGAAGTATGAGGAAACGGATAGTTCGGTACAAGCTTCCTGATGGGGTGTCGGCGGACCCGCGGGCTCGGGGGTGATCCCGCGGATCCGCCGTTCGGCGGCTCCTACAGGGCGGGCACCGGTTCGGGACCGGCCAGTCGCCGGCCGCGGTGGAGGGCGTGCAGCGAGAGCGCGCAGAGCACCCCGAGGGCGCACAGTGCCAGCCAGGGGAGCGCGGCGAGCCCGGCCGCGCGGGCGGCGTCCAGGGCCGCGCCGGTCAACAGGTTCCCCAGGGTGATGCCGATCCCGCAGACGGTGTTGTAGAGCCCGTAGTGGGTGGCGACCAGACGGTCCCCGGAGAGCCGGACCACGGTGTCCATCTCGAACGGGTAGGCCAGCATCGTGCCCAGCGCCAGCAGGAAGGCGGCCAGCGCGGGCGGCCCGGCCGCGAGCGCCCAGCGTCCGGGGCCCGCCGCGGGGACGGGCAGGGCCGAGGCGGCGAGCAGCGGCAGGAAGGCCGCGCCCATCACGGCCACCCCCGCGACCAGGGCGGTGCCCGGCGCGATCCGGGCCCGGCACCAGGCGGTGACCCTGGTCTGGAGCAGGATCGTGCCCAGCCCGGACACCGCGAACAGCAGCGCCGTGGCCGCCGTCCCGCCGGTGCCGTCGCCGCCCAGCCGTCGGACCTCCAGCGGCAGGGCCAGGTACACCTGGAAGGACAGCACGTAGGAGCCGGTCATCGCGCCCGCGAAGAGCAGGAACGGACGGTTGGCCAGCACCCCGCGCCACTGCGCGAGGACACCCGAACGCTCCGGGCCCCCGGCCGGCTCGGCACCCCGGCGGGCCGGCAGCGAACGGATCTGCACGGCGCTGAGCACCGCGAACACCGCGGCCGCGACCAGGCAGGTGGTGCGGAAGTCCACTGCGGTCAGCACCATGCCGACCAGCGGGCCCAACAGGATGCCCGCCTGGTAGAAGACGTTGAACAGCGCGAAGGCGGCGACCCGCTGCTCGCCCGCGTCGCGCGCCAGGTAGGCCCGGACGGCGGGGTTGAACAGCGCCCCGGCCAGGCCGGTGGCCGCCGAGGCGGCGATCAGGGTGGGCAGCGAGGAGGAGAGGCCGAGCGCGGCGAAGCCCGCGGTGCGCAGCAGGCAGCCCGCCACGATCAGCGGCTTGTAGCCGAACCGGTCGGCCAGCGTGCCGCCGACCAGGAACATCCCCTGCTGGGTGAAGTTGCGCACCCCGAGCACCAGCCCGACCGTCCAGCCGGCCAGGCCGAGGCCGCCGGACAGATGGGCGGCCAGGTAGGGCATCAGCATGTAGAAGCCCAGGTTGATGGTGAACTGGTTGACCATCAGCAGCCGGACGCTGTGCTCGTGGCCGCGGAACTGGGCGGTCAGCTCCCTCACTCGGCACCGCCGGGGGCGCTCGCGAGGGTCAGCGGGTCGACCACCTCGGCGCAGCGGGTCCAGCGGGTGACCTCCCGCTCGTCCGGCCGGGCGAGTTCGTCCGGGCCGTCCGCCGGCGGGTGGTCGAGCAGGTCGTGCGCGGCGCCGTACTCGTCGTCGTAGACGGTGCCGAGGTAGCGCTGCGGCCCGTCCGGGAAGATCGCGGCGATCCGGGTGCCGGCGGGCTGGGTACGGGCCAGCCAGCCGGCCACCAGGGCGACCGCGCCGACGCTCCAGCCGCCGGTGGCGTAGTGCGAGGCGGCGAGCCGGCGGCAGGTCCAGACGGCTTCGGCCGGGGCGACCCAGTGGACCTCGTCGAAGGTGCCGTAGGCGACGTTGCGCGGGTAGATGCTGGAGCCGAGGCCGCGCATCAGCCGGGTGCGGGCGGGCTGGCCGAAGATCGTGGAGCCGATGGTGTCGACCCCGACCACCCGCAGCTCCGGGTAGAGCTGGCGCAGCACCCGGGAGGTGCCGGCCGAGTGCCCGCCGGTGCCGACGCTGCACACCAGCACGTCCAGGTGGCCGAGCTGGGAGGCGAGTTCGAGCGCCAGCGGGGTGTAGGCGGTGGTGTTGTCGGGGTTGTTGTACTGGTCGGGGCACCAGGAGCCGGGGTGACGGGCCAGCAGCTCGGCCACCCGGTCGCGCCGGGCCTGCTGCCAGCCGCCCCGCGGGTGCGGGTTGGCGACGGCCTCCACCTCGGCGCCGTAGGCGGTGAGCAGCCTGGTCATGGTCGGCTCCAGCCCGGGGTCGGTGACCAGCGTGACCGGGTGCCGGTACACCATGCCGGCCAGCGCGAGGCCCAGACCCAGGGTGCCGCTGGTGGACTCCACGATCCGGCCGCCCGGGCGCAACTCGCCCCGGGCCCGGGCGCGCTGGACCATGTGCAGGGCCGGGCGGTCCTTGATGCCGCCGGGGTTGAAGCCCTCCAGCTTGGCCCAGAAGCCGCGGCCCGCCGGGGCGAGCGGTTCGCCGATCCGCAGGACCGGGGTGTTGCCGACCAGGCCGCCGAGGGCCGCGTGGTCGTCGGTGCGATGGGTGAGGGATGTCATGTCTGCTCTCCTGTCGGGAGGTTGGCGGAGGATTTCGGCAGCTCGGACGGACGCCGAGCCGCTATATCCGCCACCGACCGGTGACCAGGAGCAGGCCTCTCGGCCCGGGCGCACCGGCGGAGCGCACCTCGGTCGTCGCGAGGTGCCGCGCGGTGGGCTCCGCCCGCTCCCCGGCGGGCGCGGTGGCCGGGCACGGCGCGGGCAGGGCCGTCGACCGGACGGACCGCTGCGCGGGCGCGGCGGACTCCCCGGTGGTGCAGTGCCGTTCCAGGGAGTCGGCGGGGACGTCGCTCGGCTCGGCCGGGGCGGTGGCCGCGGTGGAGCGGAGCGGATGGGCGTCGAGGTGGTGCTGCGGGCAGCCGGCGGGCAGCAGGGAGAACAGGCCGAGCAGCAGCGCGGCCAGGAGCCGGATGGGCATGACGGGACTCCGCGCGGCCGCGCGAGGGCGGCAGCGGATCGGCGACGGCGGGGGAGGACGCGGGCGGCGCACGCCGGCCCGCACCGCGTGGGCGGGCGTGGCGGGGCGCGGCCCGGGCCGCTCTAGACCCTCAGCTGGGCGATCCGGTGCGGGAGTTCGGGTGTTCTGGCCTCGGTGTGCCCGGTCGCCGGGCGTGCCGGGCCGGGTGCCGCAGCCTGTTCGCCGAGGTCGGGCCGGACGGCGACGGCGGGCCAGGCGGCCTCGGCGCCCGGTCCGTCCTCGGGCTTTCCGGACAGGCAGTCGCCGCCGGGGTGGTCGGCGTCCTCACCGTGTTCCTGGTGGTGCGCGGGCTGCGTGGAGGGCGCGGACTGCGGGCCCTCCGGCGCGGACCAGACGATCCGGATCGGATCGGTGTGCCCCGCGCCGGTCTCCGCACCGAACCCGTGGGAGGCGAACACGGCCACCAGCAGGGCGCCCAGCCAGAACAGCCGCGTCGCCGCCCCTCGGGGGCGGGCGCGTCGTGCACGCAACGGCGACCGGGCGGTGACCATGTCGTGATCCTAACCCGACTTCCTGCTCCGCCGACAGCGCGTCTCGGGTGATGTGATGAACCGTCAATCCGATGTACCGGGATGAGATCTGAAGAAAGTGTTATCGCGGAGGGCGGGGCGAGTCTCCTGGGCGAGGGAGCGGACGCGCGATGCCGTGGGTGAGGTCCACGGCGGGATCGCGGAGTTCGAGATGGGGCACTCCGCGCGGAGCCGGAAGGCTCCGACCGCGTCCGCTCCCCACGCGCCGCCGGATCGTCCCGTCCGGCCGGCGCACCCGGCGGTCCGCACGCATCCCCCCTGGCTGCGGACCGCCGGGCTCACCCGGCAGGGGCCGTACGCCCCGGCTCCGTCCGTGCCTCGGCTCCGGGCTCCGGAGCGTGGTCGGCCCGGGGCCGGCCCGCCGGGGTGCGCCGCTGCAGCAGGACGGCCGCCTCGCGGTCGGAGACCTCGTGGAACTCGCCGTACCAGGGCCCGGCGGCGTGGGCGTAGCGGGGCAGGTGGAGGCAGACCACCGCGTCCACGTCCCGGCACAGGTCGGCCGCGATCCGGGCGTCGCAGACCGGTGCCGCGAGGATCAGCCGCGCCGGGTGGTCGGCGGCGAGGGCGTGGACGGCGGCCCGGGCGGTGAGGGCGTCGGTCAGGCCGTCGGAGACCAGCACGGCGGTGCGCCCCTCCAGTGGCAGTCGGTTCCGGCCCGGGCGGTAGAGCGCCTCGCGGCGGTGGAGTTCGACCCGTTCCCGTTTGACGCTCGCGCCCAGCTCGGCCGTGGTGACGCCGAGGCTCTCCAGGGTGTACCGGTCGATCAGCGGCGGGTCGTCGTCGGCGATGGCGCCGACCGGGCGGTCGTGGCCGGGCACGGCGAGGGGCCGGACCACCGTGGCGTCGAGCGGGGCGTCCAGGGCCTCGGCGACCTCGGCCGCCACCGGCAGCCCGCCGGGGGCGAGCCCGAGCACCACGACCCCGGCGTCGGCCCGCCCGGCCAGCAGCGGGACGAGCCTGCGGGCCAGCTGGTGTCCGGCGGTGCTGCGGTCGGGGAATCTCACGGGTCTGTCCTTGCTCTCCACGCGTTCGAGCGCCGCCACGGCCGCTCCCGGGGGCGGTACGAACCGGCGGTCGGCCTGCGGCCCCGCCCATCTGTGCTGCTTCCCCGTTGTGGCGGGCTCTAACGCCCGGGGCGCGATTCGAAGGCGATCCGGGCCCGGTGGCCCCGGCGGGTGTGCCCGCGCGGGGTCGGGGCAGGCGTACGGGCATGGACGACCGATCGACGACGCTTGCGCCCGTACCCGGGTGGCACGCGGGCGCGGCCGTTCGCGCGGCCCGGTACGGCGCACGCGATGATGGTCGGGACGGCGCCCCGCCGTCCCCACCGGACCCGGAGCGAGCCATGCCAGGGCCATCCGAGCACCCTCACGAGGCCGCGGGCCGGGCCGAACCCGGCGGCCCCGAAGCCGCCGCTCTGCGCGTCACGGTGGGCGACCGCGGGTTGCTGCGGATCGTCACGGTCTCCGGGGAGCTGGACCACGACAGCGCGGACGAACTGCGCGGCGCGCTCGCTCGGCCGCCCTCGGCGGACGGCATCGAGCGGATCGTGGTCGACCTCACCGGCCTGCGGTTCTGCGACTCGACCGGGCTGAACGTCCTGTTGCGCGCCCGGCTGGACACGCAGGCGGCCGGGCTGCGGCTGGAGCTGGCGGGCGCCGGGCCGCCGGTGGCCCGGCTGTTCGCGATCGCCGGGGCCGACAACGTGCTGGTCGTCCACCCCGACCTCCGTACCGCCCTGGCGGCTTCCGACGAGGGCCCCGCCGGGCCCGTCGCTCCGTCCGGACCGAGCTGAGGAGGCAGGCCATGGACCGCCTCGGGAACGGTGGGCCGCCAGGCCGGGAGCAGACCAGGAGCCTGGCGCTGGAGGGCAGCGCCGGCGCGGTGCAGCGCAGCCGCGACTTCAGCCGGCGGGCACTGGTGTCCTGGCACTGGCTGCCGGCCGTCGACGAGGACCGGCTGACCGCGGCCGAGGACGTCCTGCTGATGGTCTCCGAGCTGGTCACCAACGCCTGTCTGCACGCCCCCGGAGGCCCGCGCGAGGTGCGGCTCCACTGGGACGGCGCCCGGCTGCGGGTCGAGGTCGCGGACGCCAGCCCCGTCCCGCCGCGGCTGCGCCCGTCCGCCGAGGCCGGGCGCCCCGGCGGGCACGGGCTGCGGGTGGTGGACCGGCTCGCCGCCGCCTGGGGCTCCCGGCCCGAGGACGGCGGGAAGCTGGTCTGGCTGGAGGTGCCGCGTCCGCCGTCCCTGACGGCGGCGGCCGGGGCGGACGGGGGCCGGGCGGGGGAGCCGCGGCGGCCGGACCGGGGCTGACCGGCGTCCTTCCTCGCCCCGCGGGGGTTTCCGCCGCGCCGCAGCGGACAGGCGCGTGGTCGTGAGCGCCGGCCGTCGGCCGGTGCCGGACCCGGAGCGAGCGGGCCGGGCCCGGACGGGGCGAGAGGAGCGAGCAGCCATGACACAACACCCGTCGGAGTCCGGGAACCCGGCCGTCGACCGGGCCGAGGAGCTCACCGTCGAGACGCGGCCGTGGGCCCTGGGCACCGTGCTGGTGCTGTTCGGCGAGCTGGACCTCGACTCGGGCCCGGACCTGCGGGCCGCGCTCGACCGGGCCCTCGCCGAGCCGGCCAGCGTGGTCGTGGTGGACTGCGCCGGGCTGGAGTTCTGCGACTCCACCGGGCTCAACGTGCTGCTGCGGGCCAAGGCCCGGGCGGCGGCGGACGGCAGCCGGATCGAGCTGGCCCGGCCCCGGCCGCTGATCCTGCGGATGCTCGAACTCACCGGCGCCACCGACGCCTTTTCGATCCGCGAGACCGTCCCGGGCTGAGGCCTCGGGGCCCCGGGCCGCAGCGCGCGCCCGGGGCCGTCTCCCGAGTGTCGCCCCCGGCCCGCGGTGGCAGAGTGGGAGCAGGGCGGCAGGCCCGTCGCCCCCGGGACCGAGGTGGCCGGACGGCGCACCCCGGTCGTGCGAGCGATCCGGACGGTGGACGGATGGACGAGCAGCCGGTGGCCGGAGCCCCCGCGGCCGACCCGGCCGAGCAGGCGCTGCGGCAGCTGCTCGCCGGGCTGACGGCCGTGCGCGACGGGGATTTCCGGACCCGGCTCGCCCGGGACCGGCCGGGGGTGCTGGGGGAGATCGCCGAGGTCTTCGACGGCATGGCCGACCAGCTGGCCCGGGTGACCTCCGAGGTGACCAGGGTGGCCCGGGAGGTCGGCACCGACGGGCGGCTCGGTGGGCAGGCCCAGGTGCCGGACGCGGCCGGGACCTGGCTGGAGCTGACCGACGCGGTGAACGCGATGGCCGGCAACCTGACCTGGCAGGTGCGCAACATCGCCCAGGTCACCACGGCGGTGGCACGCGGGGACCTCACCCAGAAGATCGAGGTGGACGCGCGCGGGGAGATCCTGGAGCTCAAGAGCACCGTCAACACCATGGTGGACACCCTGTCCTCGTTCGCGGACGAGGTGACCAGGGTGGCCAGGGAGGTGGGCACCGAGGGCCGGCTCGGCGGCCAGGCCCAGGTGCCGGGCGTCGCCGGGACGTGGCGCGACCTGACGGACTCGGTGAACGCGATGGCCGGGAACCTGACCTGGCAGGTGCGCAACATCGCCCAGGTGGCGACCGCCGTGGCCGAGGGCGACCTCACCCAGAAGATCTCGGTCGACGCGCGTGGGGAGATCCTGGAGCTGAAGGAGACCATCAACACGATGGTGGACCAGCTGTCCTCGTTCGCCGCCGAGGTGACCAGGGTGGCCAGGGAGGTGGGCACCGAGGGCCGGCTCGGCGGCCAGGCGGACGTCCGGGATGTCTCCGGCACCTGGCGGGGCCTCACCGAGTCGGTCAACGTCATGGCCGACAACCTCACCGCCCAGGTCCGTGCGATCGCCGAAGTGACCACGGCCGTGGCGGAGGGGGACCTGACCCAGAAGATCCGGGTCGACGCGCGTGGGGAGATCCTGGAGCTGAAGGAGACCATCAAC
This sequence comes from Kitasatospora sp. NPDC005856, assembly GCF_040629945.1. Taxonomy (NCBI): domain Bacteria; kingdom Bacillati; phylum Actinomycetota; class Actinomycetes; order Kitasatosporales; family Streptomycetaceae; genus Kitasatospora; species Kitasatospora sp. NPDC005856. Next base: position 49,991 of record NZ_JBEXWT010000003.1, read on the forward strand.
ACGATGGTCGACCAGCTGTCCTCGTTCGCGGACGAGGTCACCAGGGTGGCCCGGGAGGTCGGCACCGCCGGGAACCTGGGTGGCCAGGCCACCGTCCGGGGGGTCTCCGGGACGTGGAAGGACCTCACCGACAACGTCAACGTGATGGCCTCCAACCTCACCGGCCAGGTCCGCTCGATGTCCGAGGTGGCGACGGCGGTGGCGCGCGGCGACCTGTCCCGGAAGATCATCGTCGAGTCCCAGGGCGAGGTCGCGGCCCTCGCCGACGCTATCAACACCATGGTGGACACCCTGTCCGTCTTCGCCGACGAGGTCACCAGGGTCGCCCGCGAGGTCGGCACCGAGGGCATCCTGGGCGGCCAGGCCCGGGTGCCCAACGTGGCCGGCACGTGGAAGGCCCTCACCGACAACGTCAACTTCATGGCGCACAACCTGACCAGCCAGGTGCGCAACATCGCCCAGGTCACCACCGCGGTCGCCGAGGGCGACCTGACCCGCAAGATCGACGTGGACGCGCGCGGGGAGATCCTGGAGCTCAAGACCACCGTCAACACGATGGTGGACCAGCTGTCCTCGTTCGCCGCCGAGGTGACCAGGGTGGCCCGGGAGGTCGGCAGCGAGGGCCGGCTCGGCGGGCAGGCCCGGGTGGAGGGCGTCTCCGGCACCTGGAAGCGGCTCACCGAGAACGTCAACGAGCTGGCCGGCAACCTCACCCGCCAGGTCCGCGCCATCGCCGAGGTCACCAGCGCCGTCGCGGCCGGAGACCTGACCCGCTCGATCAGCGTGGACGCCTCCGGGGAGGTCGCCGACCTCAAGGACAACATCAACGCGATGGTCGGATCGCTGCGCGAGACCACCCTGGCCAACCAGGAGCAGGACTGGCTCAAGACCAACCTGGCCCGCTTCTCCGCCGCCATCCAGGGCCGGCGGGACATCCGCGCCGTCGCCGAGATGATCACCGACGAGGTGACCCCGCTGGTCGGCGCCCAGTACGGCGGGTTCTTCCTCGCCGAAGAGGGCACGGACGGCACCGAACTGGCCCTGATCAGCGCCTACGGCCGCCCGGCCGGGGAGCGGCGGCGGCTGCGGCTGGGGGAGTCCCTGGTCGGCCAGGCGGCTCGGACCCGGCGGACCGTCACCGTGGACGAACTGCCGCCCGGCTACGCCACCGTCTCGTCCGGCGCGGGAAGCGCGGACGCCCGCTCGGTGGTCATCCTGCCGGTCGCCCTGGAGGAATGGCTGATCGGCGTGATGGAGTTCGCCTCAGTCCACCCCTTCACCCAGGCCCACCACGACTTCCTGGCCCAGTTCGCCGAGGCCTGCGGGGTCAACCTCGGCAACCTGCTGGCCAACGCCCGCACCGACGAGCTGCTCGGCGAGTCCCAGCGGCTCACCGCTGAACTCCAGGCCAGATCCGGGGAGTTGCAGAACGGGCAGGAGGAACTTCGGCGATCCAACGCCGAGTTGGAGGAGAAGGCCGCACTGCTCGCCCAGCGCAACCGGGACATCGAGGCGAAGAACCTGGAGATCGAGCAGGCTCGTCAGGAACTGGAGGAGCGGGCAAGGGAGTTGACACGTACCTCGTTGTACAAGTCGGAGTTCCTGGCCAACATGAGCCACGAGCTGCGCACCCCGCTGAACAGCCTGCTCATCCTCGCCCAACTGCTCGCCGAGAACAGTGGCGGCAACCTCACCGCCAAGCAGGTCGAGTACGCGGGCGTCATCCACTCGGCCGGCACCGACCTGCTCCAGCTCATCAACGACATCCTGGACCTCTCCAAGGTGGAGGCCGGGAAGATGGACCTGGCCATCGAGCCCTTCGCGGTGCGCGACCTGCTGGAGTACGTGGAGTCCGCCTTCCGGCCGCTCGCCGACGAGAAGGGGCTGGCGTTCGAGGTGTCCGTCGACCGGGCCGTGCCGGAGCGGATCGCCACCGATCAGGCGCGGCTGCGCCAGGTGCTGCGCAACCTGCTCTCCAACGCCGTCAAGTTCACCGACGTCGGCCGGGTCGAGCTGCGGATCGAGCACGTCGAGGAGGACGAGCTGCCGCCCGGGCTCGGGCGGACGCCGGCCGCGGTGGCCTTCCACGTCGACGACACCGGGATCGGCATCGACCCGGCCCACCTGGACACCATCTTCGGAGCCTTCCAGCAGGCCGACGGCTCCACCGCGCGGCGCTACGGCGGCACCGGCCTCGGCCTGTCGATCAGCCGGGAGCTCGCCCGGCTGCTCGGCGGCACCATCACCGTCCGCTCCGCGGCGGGGCAGGGCAGCCGGTTCACGCTGTACCTGCCGATGGGCGGGCGGAGCGCGGCGGCGGGCGGGGCCGACCTGCGGGTCCTCGTGGTGGAGTCCGACCCGCCGGGGCTGCTCACCCGGCTCGCCCGGGCGGTGACGGGGGCGCCGCAGGCCCCGTCGGGCGGCACGGGGGCGGGCGGGCCGACGGGGGCGGTGCGGGTCGACGCGGTGGGTGACGAGGCCGGGCTGCGGGCCGCGCTCACGGGCGGGCCGTACGGCTGCGTGCTGCTGGATCTGGTCGGCGCCGCCGACCTCGCCCCGCTGCTCGGGGAGCTCACGGCGGGCGGCACGCCGGTGCTCGGGTACGGGGGCGGCGGCGCGGCCCCCGAAGGCGTCGAGCGGGTCGGCGGACTGGACGAGCTACGCGCGCGGGTGGTCCGGGCGCTCGGCGGCGAGACGCCCCCGGCGGTGGGGGAGGCCGAGGAGACCGATCCGCCACCGGCCGCGGCGGGACCGCTCGTCGGACGGACCGTGCTGATCGTCGACGACGACATCCGCAATGTCTTCGCGCTCACCGCCGCCCTGGAACGGCACGGCCTGAACGTCCTGCAGGCCGCCGACGGCCGCGCCGGGCTCGACCTGCTGGGCGCCCATCCGGAGACCGCGCTGGTGCTGATGGACGTCATGATGCCGGGAATGGACGGCTACGCCGCAATCGCGGAGATCCGCTCCGACGAACGCTTCGAGGGGCTGCCGGTCGTCGCCGTCACCGCCAAGGCCATGCCCGGCGACCGGGACCGCAGCCTGGCCGCCGGGGCCGACGACCACATCACCAAACCGGTCGACACCGGCCGGCTGCTGGAGCGGATGCGGGACTGGCTGGACGCGTCATGACGGCTCCACGGCCCGGGGGAACCGCGGCCCGGCCCAGGGGCGCGACGTGACCTCCGCGCGGGATTCCTCCGAGTGGGACCCCTCGGCGCAGGAGGCCGCGGAGCGCACCGCCCGGGCGCTGGCCGAGACCGTCCGCCGTCTCCAGGCGGCCGCCGCCCGGGCGCACGCCGAGGCGCGGACCAGGTCCGCCGTCGACCTCGCCACCGGCATCCTGGCCGAGCGGCTCGGCCTGCCGGTCCCCGAGGCCGCCGCCCACCTCGCCCGGCTGGCCCGGGAGTCGGGCGTACCGGTGCTCGCGCTGGCGGCGGACATCGCTGGGCTGACGGGACCGCAGCCGGAACCGGGCCAGGAGCCGGAACCGGGCGCGGGAGCCGGGCCCGCGCCGTCGGCCTTCCGCCGCCCCGGCGCCGAGCCGCCCGAGGCCGGCCCGCCCGTCGCGCCCGCACTCGCCGCCGCGTCCGACCTGGAGCACGCCACCGGGGCCGTGCTGGACCAGGCCGCGGCGGCGTTCGGCGTTCGCGCCGTGGCCGTCTGGCAGCGGCTGCCCGGCGGTGCGCTCGCGCTCGCCGCGCACGCCGGGCTCTCCGCCGAGGAGGCGGCCGGCTGGTCCCGGGTGCCGCCCGGCGTGCCCACCCCGGCGCAGCTGGTCGTCGGCGGGGGAACCGAGCTGTGGCCCGGCGAGCCGGCGGCCGACGGGCCCTCGCCGGGCGGCCTCGTGGCCCGGGCGGTCGTCCCGCTGCTCGACCGGCGCCGCCGCAGGGGAGCGCTGGAGCTGCTCTGGCCGGCCACGGGCCCGGACGCCACTCCGGTGCTCGGCCCGGTCCAGCGCCGCGAGCTGTACGCCCTCGCCGACCTCTGCGTGACCCTGCTCGGCCCGCCCCCGGAGCCCCTGGCCCCCGAGCAGGCCGGCACCCTTCTGGAGAGCCTGCTCACCCCCGCACTGCTGCTGGCCCCCGCCGTGCGGGCCGAGCGGATCGCCGACTTCACGGTGCTGCGGGTCAACGCCCGGTTCCGCGACCCGCTCGGCCGCCCCCGGGAGGCCGTGGAGGGTGCCTCGCTGCTGGAGACCTACCCGGTCGCCTCCGCCGCCGGGCTGTTCGACCGGCTGTTGCGCGCGTACGAGACGGGCGTGCCGTCGACCGCCGAGCGGGTCCGGCTGGCCTTCCGGGAGCACGGGCCGGCCGTCCCGGTGGCCGTCCTGCTCTCGGTCGTCCCGCTCGGGGACCGGATGCTGGTCTGCTGGCGGCTGGACGACGAGCGGGAGGAGGACGAGCAGGTCGCCCTGCTGCGCCAGGCCCAGCGGCTGGCCCGGGTGGCCGGGTTCGAGGAGCGCCCCGCCGAGGGCCGGATCCGCTGGAGCGACGGGCTGCGCGAGCTGTACGGGCTGCCCTCGGACGCCCCGCCGGTACCGCTGGACCGCCTCGTCGGGCACACTCATCCGGACGACCGGCCGGCGATCCGGCGCCTGCTGGACACCGTCCGGCACCACCACCGCACCGCCTCCGCGGTGGTCCGGCTGGACCGTCCGGACGGCACCCACCGTTTCACCCGGGTGATCGCCGAGCCGGTGGTGGACGAGACCGGCCGGCTGGTCGCCGTCCGCGGCGCCTACCACGACGTCTCCGCCCAGCACTGGACGGAGGTCGCGCTCGGCGCCACGCGGGAGCGGCTGGCCGACAGCGAGCAGGAGTCGGCCGAGCGGGCACAGCTGGCACTGCGGCTGCAGCAGGCGATCCTGCCCGCCGCCCCTCCCCCGCTCGCCGTCACCGGCCTGCACGCCGCCGTCCGCTACCGGCCCGCCGCCCAGCAGGACCGGGTCGGCGGCGACTGGTACGACGTGCTGGTGCTGCCCGACCGGCGGGTGCTGCTCGCGGTCGGGGACGTGGCCGGGCACGGTGTCGGCGCGGCCACCGGGATGGTCGCACTGCGGCACGCGCTGCGCGGCCTGGCCGTCACCGGGGCCGGCCCGGGCCGGCTGCTGGCGTGGGCCAACACCGTCGCCCTGCGCGAACCGGGCCAGGTCACCGCGACGGCCGTCTGCGTGCTGGTGGACCCGGTCGGCGGCGAACTGCGCTGGGCCCGGGCCGGGCACCTGCCGCCGATCCGGCTCGGCGCGGCCGGTGCGCAGGTGCTGCCGCTGCCGCACGGGGTGCTGCTCGGCGCGCTGGACGACGCCGAGTACGAGGAGTACACCGCCCGGCTCGACCCGGGCGACGTCCTGCTGCTCTACACCGACGGGCTGGTCGAACGCCGGGACCGCCCGGTGGAGGAGTCGGTGGAGCAACTGCTCCGGGCGGCCGGCGCCCCCGGCCCGGACCTGGAGCAGTACCTGGACCGGCTGCTGGAACTCAGCCCGGCCGACACCGACGACGACACCTGCCTGATCGCCGTCCAGACCGAGTAGGCCGGAGTCCCGGTCCTCCGAGCGCCTCCGTCGCCCCCTGCTTCACAGTTCGCGGATCTCACGCCTGGTCAGCGCGTACCCGAACGCGCCCGTCAGGCACAGTCCGGCCGCGGCGAACACCCCCTGACTCCCGAACGCGTCCACCGCCGCGCCGGCCGCGATCACCGAGACCGGGAAGACTCCCAGCGCGCAGAAGGTGACGGCCGCCATGACCCGGGCCAGCAGCGCGGGCGGGGTGCTCCGCTGCACGCCGGTGACGACCAGGACGTTGGTCACCGTACTGGCGCCGCCGGCCACGCTGAGCAGCAGCACGGCGCCGACGAGGCCGGAGAACGGCACCAGGCCGATCGCCGCACCCATCACCAGGCCGGAGAGCATCGCCGTGCGGCCCCGCGAGCGCACCTCGGTGAGGCCGGCCGCGAACAGGCCGCCGACCAGCGCACCGCCGGTGAACGCGGCCAGCAGTACGCCCAGCCCGACGGCACCGGCGGCGAAACCGTCGGTGGCGAGCGTCGGCAGGGCGACCCGGGTGGCGCCTCCCACCGTCAGGTTCGCGATCACCGTCACCGTCAGCACCGCGCGCAGCAGCGGCGACTCCCGCAGCAGGCCGCGGAAGTTCTTCGGCACGGAGGCACGTTCGGAGATCGGGCTGGGAGGTGCGACGGGGCTGCCGCGCCCGATCAGCAGCAGCGTCGCCGCCGACACGGCGAAGGTCGCCGCGTCCAGGCCCAGTGCGGCGGCCGGGTTCAGCCAGGCGACCAGCGGGCCGGCCACCGCAGGGCCGAGCAGACCGGCGCCGAAGGTGACCGTACTGTTCAGGGCATTGCCCGCGTGCAGGTCCTGGGCGGGCAGCAGGGTCGGGGCGATCGCCCAGGCGGCCGGCAGGAACACCCCTGCCCCGAGGCCGACCAGCAGCGCGAGCCCGCCGATCAGCCGGAAGTCCGCCGCCCCGCCGGCGGCGACCGCGCACAGCCCGGCCGTGGCGAGCAGCCGGCCGAGGTCGGCGGTCAGCATCACCCGCCGGGCGCCGAACCGGTCGGCGAGCATCCCGCCGAGCGGGGTGGCGGCCAGCCGTCCGGCGCCGTAGGCGGCGACCACCAGGCTCAACTGCCGGGCGCCCCCGGCGAGGGAGTAGACCAGCAGCGGCAGGGCGACCACCTGGAACGCGTTGCCGAACTCCGAGGTGGCCTGCCCGATCACCAGCAGCCGAAAGCCGCGCGAGCGCAGCGGGGCGATTCCGAAACGGGGGCGGAACCGCCCCAACCCCGCCGCGCCGCCCGCCCCCGCGCCGCCTGTTCCCGCCTGGCCTGCTCCGGCGTCGCCCGCTCCCGTGCGGCTAGCCATCGAGCGAGACCGGCAGCGACTCCAGGCCGCGCAGCATGATCGTGTTGCGCCAGGGCAGGCTGTCCTCCGCGGCGGCCAGCTCGATCCGCCCGAAGCGCTCCAGCAGTCCGGTCAGCGCGACCTCGCTCTCCAGCTTGCCGAGGAAGGAGCCGAGGCACCGGTGCAGGCCCTGCCCGAAGGCCAGGTGGCCCGGATCGTTCCGGTCCAGGACCAGCCGGTCGGGATCGGTGAAGCGGGCCGGGTCCCGGTTGGCCGCGCCGAGCGAGAGCAGCACCAGCTCGTCCGCCGGGATCTCCACGTCGTCGACCATCACCTCGGCGTTGGTGAACCGCAGCGTGGCCATGCTCACCGGAGACTCGTAGCGCAGGAACTCGTCGATCGCGACCGGCATCGCCGCCGGGTTGGCGCGCAGCCAGGCGAGCTGCTCGGGGTGGTGGAGCAGTGCCAGGGTGGCGGTGCCGAGCAGGTTGACGGTGGTCTCGTGGCCGCCGATCAGCAGCAGGAAGACCATCGAGAACACCTCCTGCTCGGTGAGTTCGCCGGCGTCACTGGCCTGGACCAGGTCGGTCAGGATGTCCGGCTGCGGGGAGGACCGCCGCGCGGTCATCAACTCCCTCAGGTAGTCGTTCAGTTCGCCGGTGGCCTGGTCGAAGGTCATGTCGCCGCCCTGGGTGAGGATCGCCGTCGACCAGGTGCGGAAGGCCTGCATGTCCTCCGGTGGGAATCCCAGCAGCTCGCAGATGATCATGATCGGCAGCGGGAAGGCGAAGTCCGTCACGAGGTCGGCCGTCTCCCGCTCGCGCAGCCCGTCCAGCAGGCCGCCGGCGATGCGCTCGACCGTCGGTCGCATCAGATCGACCCGTCGACGGGTGAAGACGCCCTGGATCAGCCGGCGCAGCCGGGTGTGGTCCGGCGGGTCGCTGTTGAGCATGTGGACGACCTCCGAACCGAGCGTCAGGCCGGAGCCGCGTCCGCTCGCGATGGCCTGGCTGCGGCGTACGTCCTGCCCGAACCGCGGGTCCATCAGCGCGGCCCGGACGTCCTGGTAGCGCGTCACCAGGTAGACCGGCAGGCCCTCGCCGAACTCCACGACGGAGACCGCGCCGGCCTCGCGGATCCGGGCGAGCGTGGGGTAGGGGTCACGGATGAAGGCGGACATCCGCGCGGCGGCGTCGTCGACCGCGGTGGTCATCGATCTCTCCTCGGACTCGAAACTCTCACAGCTGTGCGGGCTGTGCGGCTGGCGGCTGCGCGGCTACACCGTCAGTGACGGGAACGGCCAGCGGCGCACCCGCATGGGCAGGAACCAGGCGCGGCCGGCCTGTTCGGCGATCAGACCGGCCTCGGCGAAGTCCCGGCGGACGGTGTCCGGCAGCCGGCCGACCTCGACGCCCGCGGCCAGCGCGTCCACCTGTGCCAGGTGGTCCGGCTCGTCGATGGTGAACAGCTCCAGCGTCCCGAACCGGCGGTCGCGCACCTCGACGAAGCCGGGGCCGCGCCGGTAGACGCACTTGCACGGGAAGTAGTCGGCGTGCCAGTCGTCGAGGACGTCCTGCGGGGCGCCGACCAACTGCTCGGGCGGGTACAGGTGGTGGAACCGGCGCTGCGCCGCACAGCCGTCCGTGCAGACCGCCCGCCAGAGCACGGCCAGTCCCTGCCCGGTCGCCTCCCGCAGCAGCATCAGCGCCCGCGCGGAGGCCGCCGGCGCGTCCGCGCAGAGCCGCACCGGCTCGGTCAGCCGCAGGCAGCGGACCCCGGAGCGGTGCAGGGCGGTGACCTCCGCCCCCGCCGGGCCGGACAGGGTGCGGCGGCCGAGCGCGAAGCCCGGCAGCTCGCGGGCGACGGGGTCCTGGTCGAGCCAGAGCTCGACCTCCGGGCCGGCCGCGCGCCAGGCGGCGTCGGTCCGTTCGGCCGATCGTGACCGCTCAGCCGATGGTGACGGCATCGAGCACCTCCTCGGGGCGCGGACGGGCGGCGGGGCCGTGGCGGTGCCGCATCCGCATCAGTACCTGGTTGTCGGACTCGACGGCGACCTGGAGGTAGCCGTCCCCGTCGTGGAACAGCAGGCCCAGCGCGGTGAAGCGCTCCAGCACCGATTCGACAGCCGCCGCGCCGCCGGGGACCCTGGCGGCCAGCGCGGCTTCCGAGCGGGGCCGCTCCAGCAGCCGGAAGGCGGCGATCTCCACCGGATCGGCCAGCTCCACCACCCGCCAGTCGTACCCGGGCCTGGTGTTGACCAGCACGATCCGCCCGCCCTCGTCCCGGTAGCTGAGCCTGCTGTCGGGGAACCGCGCGATCCAGGTGTCCACCGCCGCGCTCAGCCGCTCCGCGAGGGCGCCGCCGATGCCGCGCGGCGGCGCGGTGAACACATAGGCCAGTTCGGCGAGTTCGCTCTCCGGCAGGCGGTAGGTCGCGCGGTACTGGAAGGCCGGCCGGGTGATCGCGAAGCCCAGTTCGGGGCGGTCGAAGTACGGACTGAACCGCTCGATCGCGATCCGTCCGGCTCCGGTTGGCGGGTCCAGGTGGTGCAGCACGGGCAGCTGGCCGATCACCGACTCGTAGTCGTCCGGCTGCTCGCCCGGGAAGCCGTAGAGGTAGTTCCAGGTCACCGACACCCCGGCGCTCTGCGCGTCCCGCAGCGCGCGGACGTTCTGGCAGCCCGTCACCCCCTTGTCCATGATCCGCAGGACCCGGGTGCTCAGGCTCTCGATCCCGGGCTGCACCTGGGCCGCGCCCGAGTCGCCGAGGAGCTGGAACTGGTGGCGGCGCAGGTTGGCCTTGATCTCGAAGTGCAGCCGCAGATCGACCGGGAGCTCGGCCAGCGACTTCAGGACGGTGTCGAAGTAGCCCATGTCCAGGATGTTGTCGACCACGTAGACGTCCAGCAGCTGGTGGCGTTCGGCGAGCGTGAGCACCTCCTCGAGGAAGTCCGCCGGTGCCTTGGAGCGGAACTCCATCGAGGAGCCGTTGAGGCCGCAGAAGGTGCAGTGGTGCTTCTCGCCCCACCAGCAGCCCCGGGAGCCCTCGACGACCAGCTTGGGATCGACCCAGCCCGCCGCGACGGAGGCGTCGAGCCGCTCGAAGAAGCCCTCGTAGCGGGGCGCCAGGATCGCCGAGGGCGGCAGCGGGCGTCTGGACATCCCGTTGGCCGTGGACGTCCCCGAGTCGTCGCGCCAGCACAGCCCGGGGACGGTGGAGAGGTCGCCGCCCGCCCGGAGGGCTTCCAGGAGTGCCGGGAAGGCGGCCTCGCCCTCGCCGCGCACCACGTAGTCCAGGAAGGGGAAGTTGCGGTGCAGCGCGGCGCCCTGCGGGCCGTCGCAGTTGGCGCCGCCGAACACCGTGCGCACCTGCGGACACCGCTGCTTGAGCAGCCGCGCGGCGGCGAGGCTCGCGGTGTTCTGCTGGAAGGTGGTGGTGAAGCCGACCAGGTCCGGTGGGTCGGCGGCGAGTTCCTCGACCAGCCGGGTGATGAACGCGGGGGCGAGCGCCCGGGTGGCCCGGGTCAGCGCGATCTCCCGCTCGCTCGCGCCGCTGGTGGTCAGGTACGCGAAGTACCCCGCGAAGCCGTCGTCGGCGTTGCCACCGCCGTCGATGCCGTCGATGCCGTCGCGGTCGGGGGCCGGGGAGTCGTCGCCGTACAGCGCGCCGGCGAACGCCCAGTCGCCCGCGCCCTGGAAGTAGGACTTCTCGGAGAAGTACTGGTAGTCGTCCGCCCCGAAACCCGCGGTCTCGGCCGCCCAGTCCACGAAGTCCAGGTTGGCGTAGCGGACTTCGACCCGATGGCCGGCGCGTTCGGCGGCGGTGTGCAGGATCCCGAGCGCCAGCGACGGCACGTCGATCGCGCCCCAGGGCATGTGCAGCAGGACGATACGCATGGTGGCCACTTCTGTCGTTCGCAGGCGGTCGGTGGGGTGCCGCTCCGGGGCGCGCTGACGCCCCGGAGCGACGAAGGGTCACTTGCCCTTGGGTTCCGCCTTCGGCTTCGGCTGCCCCTTGAGGGCAGGCGCGACCGCTGCGGCCTTGGTGATGTCGAGCGCGAAGTTCTGGACCACCACGGCGCCCCGGTCACGCTCCGGGGTGCTGATCGGGTCGTTCTGAATGCTGCGACGCTTCATGGCTGTTCACCTCCTTCCGTCGACTCGGCGGGGACCCCGGGGCGATCGCCCCGAGGCGGTCGGGGGAGCGGTGGCGGCCAGGCGAGCCCGGCGAACCGGACCATCGCGGCCAGCACCGATCGGTGGTCGGCGGTCCGGCGGCTGTAGTGGCCGCCGTCCACCCAGAGCAACTCGTGCGGCACCGCCAGCCGGCGCAGGTCCGCCGCGTAGTCGGCGACCTGCTCGGGCGGGCACCGCTCGTCGGTGCGTGAGGCGACCAGCAGGACGGGCGAGCGGACCCGGTGCACGTACGAGCGCGGGTCGGCCGCGCGGTAGCGCTCGGGCACCTCCTCCGGGGTCCCGCCGAAGAGCTGCCGGTCGAGTTCGCGCAGCGCGGGGGTGGTGGCGCGGTAGGCGGCGGGGTAGTCCGCGATCGGCTGGGCGGCCATGCCGAGCGACCACAGCTGCGGCTGCGCGCCCAGCGCCAGCAGGGTCAGGTAGCCGCCCCACGAGAATCCGCACAGGCCGGTGCGCTCCGCGAGCGCCGTGCCGTCGGCGACCAGCTCCGCGCGGACGGCGGCCAGGTCCTCGATCTGGGCCAGGCCGACCCGGTGGCCGTACTCGTGCTGCCAGCGGGGGCCGTAGCCGGTGGAGCCGCGGTAGTTGGTGCGCACCACCGCGTAGCCGTGGTCCACCAGGGCGTTCACCCGAGGGTCGTAGGAGTCCCGGTCGTGGGTGGCGGGGCCGCCGTGGACCAGGAAGAGGGTCGGCCACGGGCCCGGGCCGGCCGGGGTGCTGACGAAGCTGTGGATCCGCCCGTACGGCCGGGGCGTCCAGCGCCGGCCGCGGGAGGTGCCGTCCTCACCCGGGGCGAGGACGTGCGCGGTGTCCGCGTCGGGGCGCAGCACCAGGGGGCGGGGCGGTGTCGACTCCCTGCTCCAGACGCAGTGCAGGGTGCCGTCCGGGGCGCAGGACAGGTCGTGGACGGTGCCGCCGGGTGTGCGGATCTCCCGGACGGACGGCGCCCGTTCCGTCGGTGCTCGGCCCGGTTGTCCCCGCCGCGCCGGCTCCTGGCCCTGTGCCGGGTCGAGGTCGGCGAGGAGCAGCCGGCTGCTCCCGGCCCGCTCGTGCTGGATCAGCACGTCGCGTGGCCCCCGGTACCAGCCTGCCGTGATCTGGGAGTCGAAGGACAGGCCCGGGTACCTGTGCAGCCCCGTGCTCGCCCGCCAGGTCGCGACGGTGTACCGCTCCTGGTCCTCGACCACCAGCAGCAGCTCCGGTTCGGCCTTCGCGAGCGGGTTGAACTCGATCGGCCAGAGCCGCAGGCGGTGGTTCCCGGCGAGCTGCCGCGGGCCGTCGGCCCGGTCATCTGCCCGGTCATCTGCCCGGCCGGCCGCCCGGTCGTCGGCCCGTCCGGCCGTGGGCCACAGGACCACGGCGTCCTCGCCGTCGGGCCGCCCGCCGAGGGCGAGCAGCCGGCCGTCGGGTGACAGGTCGGCCAGGCCGAGGTACCCCGGCGCCGCGCCGATGAGCCGGGCCTCGCCCGCGGGCGGTCCGACGTAGCAGTGTGAGGCGTCGCCGACCCCGACGGCCACCGCCGCGAGCGCGCCCGTCCGGTCGAAGGCGACCCCGTACGCCCGCCCGCGCGGCACGGAGTGCAGTGCCTCGCCACCCGCTCCGCCGGCGAACGGCTCGCGCCGCCACCGTCCCTCCCCGGCGTCGTCGGCGTCGAACCACCAGATGGCCTCGCCGTCCGGCTCGATCTCGCTCAGGTGGACGCCCTCCGGCCGGTCGGTGACCACCCGGCGCCGGTCGGTCGCCACGTCCCAGGCCACCGCCTGCCAGCGCTCCTCGACGAGCCGCGTCTCGACGGCGCGCCCGGGTGCCAGGGCGGCGAAGCCGGGGGACTGGAACGCCTGCGTCACGGACCCGGCCCTTCCGGTTCGATGGTGGGAACAGAGCGCGCTGAACGTCCGGGGCCGATGAACCCGCGTGAAGGTTCGGTGAAGTGGCGTGAAGAAATGGCCACTTGTGGAGGATGGCGGCCACTCTAGGGGCGCGCCGTGGCGGCGAACAGACCTTTCGCACAGATGGCCGAAAGACGGCTGAGGTGAACGCCGGTCGGCCATGGTGTGGATGCGGGAGCGTGCGAAGGAAGCAGGCGGCGCGATCGCGTCGAGGTGGCCGAGGGCGCGGGATGCCCGGACCGGAACGCCGGTCGTCGTCCCGCGCGACCGGACGGCCGGCCGCGCGGGACGACGGGAGTTCAGCCCCGCGCGTCCTGGGCGAGGCGGGCGCCGGCACGGACCAGCCACGCCCGGGCGTGCTCCCGGGCGGCGGCCGGGTCGCCCGCGAGCGCGCTGAGGGTCAGGACCCGGTCGTCGGCCGACTCGCCCGCGACGATCCGGGCGGGGACACCGGCCCGCGCGGCCCGGGCGAGCACCTCCCCGACCGCCTTGCCGCGCAGGCTGGTCGCGTCGAACCGGCCCTCACCGGTGATCACCAGGTCGGCCGTGGCGACGGCCCGGTCGAGGCCGAGGAGGTCGGCCACGGCGCGGGCGCCGGGCCGGACGACGGCGCCCCACACGGCCGCGAGGCCGTAGGCGGTGCCGCCCGCCGCACCGGAGCCGGTCCGCGCCGGGTCCGTGCCGAGGAGCTCGGCGAGCCGGGAGAGCCCCTGGTCGAGCAGGGCGACCTCGCCCGGGCCCGCGCCCTTCTGCGGGCCGTACACGGCGGCGGCGCCGTCCGGGCCGAGCAGCGGATTCGTGACGTCGGTGAGGAGCACCACGCCCTCGGACGGCGCCGGGCGCAGGCCCATGGTGTCGACCCGGTGGGCCCGCGCCAGCGCCCCGCCGCCGTCGGGCAGTTCCCGGCCCCGGGCGTCGGTCAGCCGCAGGCCGAGCGCTGAGAGCAGCCCGGCGCCGCCGTCCGTGGAGGCGGAGCCGCCGAGGGCGACCGTCAGCCGGCGCGCGCCCGCGTCGAGGGCCGCCGCGATGCTCTCGCCGGTGCCCCGGGTGGTCGCGGTCAGCGGTGCGGGGCGGGACATCAGCGGCAGCCCGCTGGCGACGGCGAGTTCCACCAGCGCGGTGCCGTCGGGGAGGAGGGCGTACCGCCCGGTGACCGGTCGGCCGTCGGGGCCGGTGCAGCCGGGGACCTCGTGCTCGGTGGTGCCGGGCAGGGCGGCCGCGACGGCGGCGGCGGTGCCCTCGCCGCCGTCCGCCATCGGACGCGCGATCAGCTCGTCGTCCGGCCGCACCGAGCGCCAGCCCTCGGCCAGCGCCCGGGTGGCGTCCGTCGCCGTGATCGTCCCCTTGAAGGAGTCCGGGGCGAGGACGACCCTCATGCGACCATCACGTGCGCGCGGTGGCGCTCGACGACCGTCGCGAGGGTCTCGTCCCCGGGGGTGTCCCAGATCTCCTGGTTGAAGATCTCGGTCTCGATCCAGCCGGTGTAGCCGGCGGCCGTGACCATCGCCGTCAGCGCGCCGAAGTCGATGTGGCCGTCGCCCACGTGGCCCCGACCGAGCAGAACGTCGGCGGGCAGGGGCAGCGTCCAGTCGCAGACCTGGTACGAGGCGATCCGGGCGCCCGCCCGGGCGATCTGCCCGGCGAGGTCCGGGTCCCACCACACGTGGTAGCTGTCGACCACGACGCCGACCTGCTCGACGGGGTGGCGCTCGGCCAGGTCGAGGGCCTGGCCGAGGGTGGAGACCACGGCCCGGTCGGCGCAGAACATCGGGTGCAGCGGCTCGATCGCCAGCCGCACGCCCAGGTCACCGGCGTACGGGGCGAGTTCGGCCAGCCGGTCGGCCACCCGCTCCCGTGCCCCGGCCAGGTCGCGGCTGCCTTCGGGCACCCCGCCGACGACCATCACCAGGGTGTCGGTGCCGAGTTCGGCCGCCTCCTCCAGGGCGCGGAGGTTGTCCGCGAGCGCCGCCCGGTGGGCCTCCGGCCCCTCGGCGGTGAGGAAGCCGCCCCGGCACAGGCTGCTGACGGCCAGTCCCGCCTCACGGACCAGCCGGGCCGCGGTCGCGACGCCGACCTCCTCGACCTTGTCGCGCCAGAGCCCGATCGCCGTGACACCGGCCGCCGCGCAGCCGCGCACCGCCTCCGGCAGGCTCCAGCCCTTGGTGGTGATCTGGTTCAGCGAGAGCCGGTTCACGCCTCCACCCCCGCCACCGCGAGGAACCGCCGCATCCGGTGCGCCGCCAGGTCCGGGTCGGGCAGCACCCCGGCGGCGTCCGCCAGCCGGAACAGCTCCACCAGGTGGACGACGGAACGGCCGCTCTGCGCCCCGCCGACCATGGTGAAGTGGCTCTGGTGACCGGCCAGCCAGGCGAGGAACACGATGCCCGTCTTGTAGTGGTACGTCGGCGCCGAGAACAGGTGACGGGCCAGCGGGAGCGTGGGGGCGAGCAGAGCGTCGTACCGGTCGGGGTCGCCGGCGTCCAGGGCGTGCAGGGCGGCCGCGGCACGGGTGGCGATCGGATCGAAGACGCCCAGCAGCGCGTCGCTGTGGCCGAGTTCGTCGCCCCGGATGAGCCGCGGGTAGTTGAAGTCGTCGCCCGTGTACAGTCGGACGCCCTCGGGCAGGGCGTGACGCAGCGCGATCTCCCGCTCGGCGTCGAGCAGCGAGACCTTGATGCCGTCGATGTGGGTGCGGTGCTCGCGGATCAGCGCGAGGACCGTCGCGGTGGCGGCGTCCAGGTCGGCGGAGCCCCAGTAGCCGGCCAGGGCCGGGTCGAACATCTCGCCGAGCCAGTGCAGGATCACCGGCCGACCGGCCTGGGCGATCAGCCGGCCGTAGACCGCCAGGTAGTCCTCCGGCCCGCGGGCCCGCGCGGCCAGGGCGCGGCTGGCCATCAGGACGGGCTGCGCACCGGCCTCCTCGACCACCGCGAGCTGTTCCTCGTAGGCGGCCGTGATGTCGGCGAGACCGGCGGCCGGGTCGGTGAGCTGGTCCGTGCCGACGCCGCAGGCGAGCCGGCCTCCCTCCCGTCGCCCGCCACCACCCTTGTCCGAAGCGCTTCGCGCTGCCTCCCTGAAGGCGCGGGCCTCCGCGCCGGAGCGGAGAATCAGCTCGCGGGTGGCGGCCCAGTCCAGGCCCATGCCGCGTTGGGCGGTGTCCATGGCGTCGGCGATGCCGAGGCCCAGGGACCAGAGGTGGTGGCGGAAGGCGAGGGTGGCGTCCCAGTCGACGGCCGCCGGGGCGCCGGGGGTGTTGTCTCCGAGCGGGTCGGCGACGACGTGCGCGGCGGCGAAGGCCGTGCGGCTCCGCGGCGGGTGCGCCGGGAGGTCCAGCGGTTCGGGGGTGCTCAGCCGGTGGCGGCCGAGGCCGGGGAGGTTCAGCTCGGTCATCGGATCTCCAGCTCGGGGACGTCGAGGCGGCGGCCCTCGCGGGCGGAGCGCAGGCCGAGTTCGGCCAGCTGGACGCCCTTGGCGCCCTCCAGCAGGTCCCAGGTGTACGGGGAGCCGGTGACGACGTGCCGCAGGAAGAGCTCCCACTGCGCCTTGAAGCCGTTGTCGAACTCGCCGTTGTCCGGGACCTGCTGCCACTGCTCGCGGAACCGCTCGGTGGCCGGCAGGTCAGGGTTCCACACCGGCTTCGGGGTGGCGGCCCGGTGCTGGATCCGGCAGTCGCGCAGCCCCGCGACCGCGCTGCCCTCGGTGCCGTCGACCTGGAACTCCACCAGTTCGTCGCGGTCGACCCGGACGGCCCAGGAGGAGTTGATCTGGGCGGTGATCCCGCCCTCCAGCCCGAAGATGCCGTAGGCGGCGTCGTCGGCCGTCGCCGGGTAGGCGCGGCCCTGCTCGTCCACCCGCTCGGGGATGTGCGTGGCGGTGTGCGCGTACACCGAGCGGACGGGTGCGATCACCTGGTCCAGCACGTACCGCCAGTGCGGGAACATGTCGAGGATCATGCCGCCGCCGTCCTGGGCGCGGTAGTTCCAGGAGGGGCGCTGCGCCTCCTGCCAGTCGCCCTCGAACACCCAGTAGCCGAACTCGCCGCGCACCGACAGGATGCGGCCGAAGAAGCCGCCGTCCACCAGCCGCTTGAGCTTGAGCAGGCCGGGCAGGAAGAGCTTGTCCTGCACCGCGCCGTTGCACACCCCGGCCTCCCGGGCCAGCCGGGCGAGTTCGAGTGCGGCGTCGAGGGACTCGGCGGTCGGCTTCTCGGTGTAGACGTGCTTGCCGGCCGCGATGGCGGCGCGCAGGGCCGGTTCGCGGGCCGGGGTGACCTGGGCGTCGAAGTAGATCTCCGCGAGCGGGTGGGCCAGTGCCTCGTCCAGCGAGGTCGTCCAGTGCGTCAGGCCGTGGCGGTCCGCCAGTTCCCGGAGCTTGTGGGCGTTGCGGCCGACGAGGATCGGCTCGGGCCACAGGGTGTCGCCTCCCTCCAGGGCGAGACCGCCCTGCTCGCGGATGGCCAGGATCGAGCGCACCAGGTGCTGGCGGTAGCCCATCCGTCCGGTGACGCCGTTCATCACGACGCCGATCGTCCTCTGAGTCATGCGTGGTCCTCCGCTGCTTGCGGCATCAGTGGGAAAGCGCTTTCCCGGAGGTTATGGAGATATGCTGCGCACGTCAATGCAGGTGGCGGAGGAAAGCGGGGAACGGTCGATGGGTGTCACCCTCAGTGAGGTCGCCCGTCACGCCGGCGTCTCGCTCGCGACGGCCTCCCGCGCGCTCAACGGCTCGGCCCGTACGGTCGGCGGGGAACTGGCCGCGAAGGTCCGCGCCAGTGCCGACGCCCTCGGGTACCTGCCGAACGCCCCCGCCCAGGCGCTCGCCCGGTCCGCCACGGCCAACGTCGGCGTGCTGCTGCACGACGTGGCCGACCCGTACTTCTCGGCCATCGCCCGCGGGGTCTCCGACGCGGCCGGGCAGGCCGGGCTGCTTCCGCTGGTGATCAACACGGACGGGGATCCGCAGACGCAGGTGCGGGGCATCCGCATGCTGCACGGCCAGCGGGTACGGGCCATCGTCCTGGCCGGATCCGCCCACACCGACCCGGCCGCCGTCCGGGCCGTCGACGCGGCACTCGCGGACTACCGGGCGGACGGCGGGCGGATCGCGACCATCACCGACCACGGCCCCGGCTACGACGCCGTCCTGCCGGACAACCGCGGTGGCGCGGCCGACCTGACCCGGGCTCTTCTCGCCCTGGGGCACCGCGAGTTCGCGGTGATCACGGGGCCGG
The DNA here is from genome assembly GCF_040629945.1 of Kitasatospora sp. NPDC005856. NCBI lineage: Bacteria > Bacillati > Actinomycetota > Actinomycetes > Kitasatosporales > Streptomycetaceae > Kitasatospora > Kitasatospora sp. NPDC005856. The sequence goes on from NZ_JBEXWT010000003.1 coordinate 68,162, forward strand.
AGCGGCTGCGGGTCCCGATGGAGCGGCTCGCCGGGGTGCGCGAGGCCCTCGCCGAGGCGGGCCTCGAGCCGGCCGAAGGCACCGTCCAGCACGTGGAGTTCACCCGCGAGGGGGGCCGCGAGGCGGTGCGGCGGTTGCTCGACCGCCCGCAGGCGCAGTGGCCGACCGCCGTGCTGGCGCTGTCCGACGTCTGCGCGGTCGGCGTGCTCGGCGAACTCCGGGAGCGCGGGGTGGACGTGCCGGGCCGGATGTCCGTGGCCGGCTTCGACGACATCCCGTTCGCCGCGGACGTGGCGCCGGCGCTCTCGACGGTGCGGATGCCGCTGGAACGGCTCGGCGCGAGTGCCGTCACCCTGGCGCTGGAGTCCGACGGGGGCGAGCGGCCCGACCGGCTGACCCTGCCGACCGAGGTCGTGCTGCGGGGGAGCACCGGGGCGCCGTTCCGGCAGGATCGGTGAACGGGGGAGCGGCCGGCCGCGCGACGGTGCCGGCCGCCCGGTGAGCCCACCGCCGGTGGGCGCCGGTGACCGGTCCCGGCGATCGGGGTGATCAGGGCGATCGGGTCGGTCCGGGAGGGGTTTCCGCAGGCCGGGAACGCGGGAGGAGCTGACCGGACGACCCTCCGACCGGTACGGTGGTTCTGATCGACTCGGCACAGCTGTGTTCGTTCGATCGAGTTTCGATTGAACGAACACAGATTGATCAGATGCCGTGCGGCACGGGGCATGCAGGAGGAAGCCATGACCATCACGGCCGAGGAGCGTCGGTCCCAGATCCTCGAGGTCGTGCGCGACCTCAGGACGGTACGCGTGGTGGACCTCGCCGCCCGGATGGGCCTCTCGGCCGTCACCGTGCGCCGCGACGTGGCGGTGCTCGCCGACGACGGGCTGCTGCACCGCTCGCACGGCGCCGTCTCGCTGCCGCGCCCCAAGCCCACCGCGGCCGAGGGCGCCCACCGGGTCCTGGGCATGCTCGTCCCCACCGTCGGCTCGTACTTCGACGAGGTGGTCGGCGGCGCCCGCGCGGCCGCCGCCGATGCCGGTGCGCGCCTGGTGCTCGCCATCGCCCCGTACGAGTCGGCCGACGACCGCGCCCAGGTCGGGCAGCTGCTCGACTCCGGGGTGGACGGCCTGCTGCTGACCCCCAACTGGCGTCCGGCCGGCGGCGAGAGCGGCCTGTGGACCGGCGGGCTCCCGGTGCCCGCCGTGCTCGTCGAGCGCCGCCCGCCCGCCGACGGGGAGGGCGCGCCGCTGGACTCGGTCGGCTCGGACCACCGGCACGGCGTCCTGCTCGCCCTGCGCCACCTGGTCGCGCTCGGGCACGGTTCGGTGCTGCTGGTCGCCCGGGAGGACACCTGGACGGCGCACCAGGTCCGGGCCGGCTACGCCGAGGGAACGGCGCTGCTGGGGCTGGAAGCGCAGCCGGTGATCGACATCCGCCGCCCCGGCGTCGACTCCGAGGCGGTCGCCGAGCGGATCGCCGAGGCCGTCGGCCGGGGAGTGCGGGCCGTCCTGGTGCACAACGACCAGGACGCCATCCAGCTGCCGCCACTGCTGCGGGCCCGGGGCCTCCAGGTGCCCGACGACGTGGCGTTGATCGCGTACGACGACGTGTTCGCCGCCCTCGCCGCGCCGCCGCTGACCGCTGTCGCGCCGCCCAAGCGGGCCGTCGGCGCGGCCGCCGTGGAACTGCTGCTGCGCCGCCTGGACCTCGGCTCCTCGCTGCCCGTCCACCGCCTCGAACTGCTGCCCTCGCTGGAGGTCCGCACCTCCTGCGGGGGTGCGGGCGAGTCCGGCTGAGGCGGGGCGGACCGGGCGCAGGGGCTCCCGGCCCGTCGGCCCGTGGGCCTGCCCGGGGCCGGACCAGCCATCACGGCCCAGCCCAGCCCAGCGCCGCCCGGACCAGCCCAGTGCAGTCCGGGTGCCGGGCCGCGAGCCGGGCGGTCCGGGCGGTCCGGCCTCAGGCCGTGAGCCCGGCGAGGTAGGCCGCGCCGGGGCCCAGCAGTGCGGGCAGCGGGGCCGCCGCCGGGTACCAGGGCGCCTCGTACTCCCAGGACACCCAGCAGTCCGCCGGCAGCGCGCGCACGCAGTCGCCGATGGGCAGCACGCCCGCCCCCAGTGCGATCGGCGTGAGGTCGTCCTCGCCCGCGACGTCCTTGACCTGGACGTAGCCGAGGTGGGGCGTGAGCGCGGCCAGGCTCTGTGCCGGGCTCTCGCCGGCCAGGTGGGTGTGCAGCAGGTCCCACAGCGCGCCGACGGCCGGGTGCCCGACGAGGTCGAGCACCCGCGCCACGTCGCGCCCGGTGCGGTGCGAGTCGTGGGTCTCCAGCAGGACGCGGATGCCGAGGGAGCGGGCGGTGTCGGCCACGGCGGCCAGCCGCCGGGCGGCCCGTCGGTCGTCCGCGTCCGGCGCGGACCCCGTGCCGTGCGGGAAGACGCGCAGGTGGCGCGCTCCGAGTTCGGCGGTCAGCCGCAGGTGGTCGACCAGGGCGGCGGCCTGCCGGTCGTCGTCGCCCGGCGCGGCGACGCCGAGGTAGGACGCCACGGCGAGCGGGGTGATCCCGTGGGCGGTGAACTCCCGCCGGGCGCTGCGCAGTTCGCCGGCCGTCATGGCGGGGTGCACCGGTTCGCCGGGCGCGCACCGCAGTTCGAGTCCCTGCCAGTGGTGCTCGGCCGCGAGCCGGAGGACTTCGCCGAGCGGGCGGCCGGGCAGGCCCAGGGTGGAGAGGGCGGGTCGCACGGCGGTCAGTCCTCCCGGCGGACGGTGACGGAGCCGGCGGTGATCAGGGCGGTGTGCCGCCCGCCGTCCGGCCAGCGGACGTGGAGCCGGTGGCCCCGCGCGGTCCGCTCGGTGCGGACCTCGACGGCCGTGCGGGGTGGCCGTGCGGTGCCCCGGGCGAGCCGTGCCGTGCTGACGAACAGCGCGGCGGGGCCGGCGGCCCGTCCGGAGACCCGGGGGACCGCGCCGGCCGGGCCGAAGGCGGTGCCGGAGGGCAGCGGGTCGGTGGCGGCCGTGGTGTAGCCGTCCAGGTGCCGCAGCAGCGAGACGAGCCGCCCGCCGTCCGGTCCGGTGGCGACGGCGGTCGCGAGCGGCCCGTCCACGGCGGTCTCGACGGAGTCGCCCGCCACCGCCCAGCCGCTGTGCCGGACCTCGGTGCCCGGCTCGGCCCCGGTGACCAGGTGGGCGTGCACCTCCTCGGCCCCGGCGGCGAGGAGGAGCGAGGTCACGACGACCCCGGGGAACTCCTCGCCGCAGGCCCGGGGCCGGTGCTCGGAGGCGGCCCAGCCGTCGCCGGCGCCGAGCGGCCGGATCCGGCCGCGTTCGGTGAGCGCGCCGTCGATCACCAGGCCGAAGTGGTTGTCCGGTGGCCCGTCCAGCACCGGGCCGGTCGCGGTGGAGTGGGCGAGGCGCGCGTACAGCGGGTCGTCGGGCAGCACCTCGTCCGCGGGCTGGTCGTCGCTGCCGTGGTTGTGCAGCCGGACGAGGCCGTCGGCGGCGGTGGACTGGATCAGCCAGCCGGGCCGGGGGAGGGGCCGCACGGCGTCCCCGAGCTCCGCCGGCCCGGGCTGTTCGACGGCCGTCCAGACCGGGTGGTCGGGCGGCAGCAGCAGCCCGAGGAAGCCCTTGCTCGCCCAGTACGGGGAGGCGGGACCGGAGTAGGGCTGGACCATCGGAGGGTAGGGCCCGTGCCAGCCCGGGGTGAGCAGGCCGTCGGCGTCGAGCGCGCCGCGGTCGAGGAAGTACCGCAGGGCGCCGGAGGCGAGCCGGCGGGTGGTGCCCGGGGGCAGCGGGGTGTGGCCGGTGAGCGCTCCGGCCCACAGCGGGGCCGCGGCGGCGAAGCGGTAGGTGAGCGAGCGGCCCTGGTGGACGGGGGCGCCGTCGGCGCCGAAGGCGTGGGCGCAGGCGTCGAGGTGGGCGGCGAGCCGGCCGCCGTACAGGTCGAGCAGCTGCCGGTCGCCGCCGAGGTGGGCGTGGAGGACGGGGTAGAGGTGGAAGGCCCAGCCGTTGTAGTGGTCGAAGGCGCGCGGGCGCCCGTCGGTGTACCAGCCGTCGCCCCGGTACCAGGTCTCGATCCGCGCCAGGCCGCGTTCGACGGCCCGTTCGGCGGCCGGGACGTCGATGCCCGCCTCGGCGAGGAAGCCGCCGACGGTCAGCGGGAACAGCCACCAGTTGTTGTCCACCGGCGTTCGGTGGAGCGCGCGGGCCAGCCAGGTGCCGGCCCGTTCGCGGACGTCGCGGTCCAGGCGGTCCCAGAGCCAGGGGCGGGTGATCCGCAGGGCCAGGGCGATCGAGGCGGCCTCGACCATGGCCTGGCCCCGGTCGGTGACGATCGGCCAGGAGACGGGGTCGGCGTCGGTGAGTCCGCGTTCGGTGGTCGGGCGGCGGGTGCCGGCGGCGAGCCCCTCGGCGTAGGCCGGGAGCAGCCCGTGGGGGTCGTGACCGCCGGCGCCCGCGACGCGGAAGGCGGCCAGCAGGAAGGTCCGGGCGTAGCCCTCCAGGCCGTCCGAGCGGGGGCCCGACCAGCTGGGACGGTCGCCGGGCAGCCCGATCAGCGCGTGCTCGGGGCCGGCGTGGCGGCGGACGGCGGCCAGCAGGCCGTCCGCGGCGGCCTCCCAGTGGACCCTGGTCCAGCCGGTGACGGGGCTGAGCGAGCGGTCTTCGGGCGGTGGCTCGAACGGAGGCATGCCGGGCTCCTCGGACGGGGGCGGGGATCGGATCCGGGCAGAACCCAGATCGATCGCCCATGATAATGATCAAATGATCTGAATGGACAGGGGTAAACATCGCGGAAAGGGTGCTTTCCCGTAAAGAAGCCTGAACGTTGCCGGGTGTGCCAGATCGAAACGGATCATTTGATCCATAGCCCTTGACTTCGATCGAAGCGCGGTCCCAGGATGGCCACACCCCTCACACCCCCTCCAACGGGAGACGAGCCATGTCCACCACCCCCACCCGTGTCCGCAGAGCCCTCCGCCTGGCCGCCGCGCTCGTCGCGTCCGCCCTCTGCGTGACGTCCCTCGCGGCCTGCGGCAGCGACGCCTCGAGCGGTGGTTCCGAGGACGGCAAGCCCGTCGCCCTCACCTTCTGGGGCTGGGCCAAGGGCACCAAGGAGGTCGTGGCCGCCTTCAACGCCACCCACCCGAACATCCAGGTGACCTACGAGGAGATCCCCTCCGGCGTCGCCGGCGGCTACGCGAAGATCTCCAACGCGGTCAAGGCGGGCAACGCGCCCGACGTGTTCAACGTCGAGTACTCGCAGCTGCCGGACTTCGTCAGCCAGGGCGCCGTGCAGGACATCGGCAAGCTCGTCACGGACGGCGTCAAGGCCAAGTACCTGAACCAGGCCCTGGAGCTGACCACCCTCGGCGGCACCACCTGGGCCCTGCCGCTGGACGCCTCGCCGCAGGCCTTCTACTACCGCAAGGACCTCTTCGACAAGGCCGGCATCACCGCGCCCAAGACCTGGGACGAGTTCCGCACCGCCGCCCAGAAGCTGAAGGAGGCCCAGCCGGACGCCCGCATCGCCACCTTCTTCCCCGACGACCCGACCACCTTCGAGGCCATGGCCTGGCAGGCCGACGCCCACTGGTTCAAGAGCTCGGGCGACGCCTGGAAGGTCGACGCCACCGGCCCGGAGAGCAAGAAGGTCGGCGACTACTGGCAGCAGCTCATCAGCGACGACCTCGTCCGGGTCATGCCGTCCTTCAGCCAGCAGTGGACGGCCTCCCTGCAGAAGGGCGAGACGGCCGGCTACCTCGGCGCCTCCTGGGGCGGCGGCGTCCTCAAGGGCACCGTCCCCGACGCCTCCGGCAAGTGGGCCGTCGCCCCCGTCCCCACCTGGGACGGCAGCCCCGCCAGCGGCATGGTCGGCGGCACCACCTTCGCGGTCTCCAAGAACAGCAAGAAGGCCAAGGCCGCGGTGGAGTTCGCCACCTGGGCCACCAGCACGCCCGAAGGCTTCAACGCCCGCATCGCCTCCGGCACCTCCTCGGCCTACCCGGCCGCCCCGGCCCTGGTCTCCGTCGCCCAGGCCGCTTTCAAGACCGACTTCTACGGCGGCCAGGACGTCTACGCGATCTACGCCGACGCCGCCAAGTCCATCAAGCCCGGCTGGCAGTGGGGCCCGGCCATGGGCGCCACCAACACCTCCCTCAAGGACGCCTTCGGCAAGCTCACCCAGGGCGGCACCATCCAGTCCGCCGTGGACGCCGCCCAGCAGGCCACCGTCGCCGAGCTGAAGAACCGCGGAATCAAGGTCGCCCAGTGACCACCGCTCCAACCGACCGCGCCGCCCGCACCGCGCCCGCCCGCCCCACCGGCGGGCGGCGCCGGCCGGGGCGGTACGGCGCGCCCGCCCTGCTGCTCGCGCCGTTCCTGATCCTCTTCACCGCCTGCACCCTCGTCCCGATCGGGTACGCCGTCCACCTCAGCCTCTACACGGAGCACCGCTCCGGCCTCGGCTTCGGCGGCATCGAGACGGTCTTCACCGGCCTCGGCAACTACACCCGCGCCCTCGGCGACCCGGCCTTCCTCGAGGGCTTCCGCACCACGGCCCTGTACTGCCTGCTGTACATCCCCCTGATGGTCGGCCTGTCCCTGGTGTTCGCGCTGCTGCTGGACTCCACGCTGGCCCGCGCCCGCCGCTTCTTCCAGCTCGCGCTGTTCCTGCCGCACGCCGTGCCGGGCATCATCGCCGCCCTGATCTGGATGTACCTGTACACCCCCGGCATCAGCCCGGTCATCGAGGCGCTGAACTCCGCCGGGAGCAGCCCCGACCTGCTCGGCAACCCGCTGCCCGCGGTGGTCAACATCGCGCTCTGGGAGTGGGTCGGCTACAACACCGTCATCTTCTACGCCGCGCTCCAGGCCGTCCCGCGCGAGGTCCTGGAGGCCGCGATCGTGGACGGCGCCGGCCCGCTGCGCACCGTCCTCAGCATCAAGATCCCGCTGATCCGCGCCTCGATCGTGATGGTCGGACTGTTCACCGTGATCGGATCCCTCCAGCTGTTCACCGAACCGATGATCCTGCACGGCGCCTCGCCCGGCGTCGTCAGCACCTGGACCCCCAACATGTACGCCTACACGGCCGCCTTCGACCGCGGCGACTACGGCCTCGCCGCCGCCTCCTCGGTGCTGCTCGCCCTCACCGCGGCCGTCCTGTCCTTCCTCGTCACCTGGGCGACCCGCACCCGCCCCGCCCGCCGGACGGAGGACTCGGCATGACCTCCCTCGCCCCCGAACGCGACACCCGCCCGCGCCAGCGCACCGCCCGGGCCGGCCGCGACCGCGCCCCGCGCACGCCCTGGACGCTCTCCAAGGCCGCCGTCAACGGCGCCCTCGTGCTGGCGGCCGCCTACACCCTGTTGCCGCTCGGCTGGCTGCTCACCGCCGCCGCCAAGAACACCGGCGACCTCCTCGGCGGCCACGGCCTCACGCCGTCCAACTGGAACCTCGGGGCCAACCTGCACGCCCTCGCCACCACCGGCGACGGCATCTACTTCCGCTGGTACCTCAACTCGCTGCTCTACGCCGGCATCGGGGCCCTGCTCTGCGCCCTCGTCTGCGTCGCCGCCGGCTACGCCTTCCACGTGTACGCCTTCCCCGGCAAGGAGAAGCTGTTCGGGCTGGTCCTGCTCGGCGTGCTGGTGCCGACCACGGCCCTGGCCCTGCCGATGTACCTGCTCGCCTCCGAACTCGGGCTCGCCAACACCTTCTGGGCGGTTTTCCTGCCCTCCCTGGTGAACCCCTTCGGCGTCTACCTCTCCCGGGTGTTCTGCGCCGGTTACATCCCCGGCGAGGTGCTGGAGGCCGCCCGCACGGACGGCGCGAGCGAACTGCGTGCCTTCTGGTCCATCGGGCTCCGGATGGTCATGCCCGGCTTCGTCACGGTGTTCCTGTTCCAGTTCACCGCGATCTGGAACAACTTCTTCCTGCCGCTGGTGATGCTCTCCGACAACCGGCTGTTCCCGGTCAGCCTCGGGCTCTACTCGTGGAACACCCAGACCCACGCGTTCCCCGAGTTCTACCCGCTGGTCGTCACCGGCTCGCTGCTGGCCGTCGTGCCGCTGGTCGTCGCGTTCGTCGCCCTCCAGCGCCACTGGAAGGCCGGCCTGACCGCGGGAAGCGTCAAGTGACCCACCAGACCGCCAACTCCCCGACCGCGCCGGAGAACCACGTGTCCAACCCGCCGAACCCGACCGCCGCGTACGGGAGTTCAGTCACCTCGCCGCGCCGGCGCCCGCGCGCCCTGCTGGCCATGACCCCGGACCTCGTCGGCCGACTGGTCGACGACGAGACCATGGACCGGCTCACCACCCTCGCCGAGCTCGACCCGGTTCTCGTCGTCGACGACTTCACCGGCCCCGAGGCGGCCGCGGTGCTCGCCGAGACCGAGGTGATCGTCAGCAGCTGGGGCTGCCCGCCGCTCGACGAGGCCGTCCTCGCCGCCGCGCCCCGGCTGCGCGCCGTCGTCCACGCCGCCGGATCGGTCAAGCACCACGTCACCGAGGCCTGCTGGGAGCGTGGCATCCAGGTCTCCTCGGCCGCCTGGGCCAACGCCCTGCCCGTCGCCGAGTACACCGTCGCCAACGTGCTGCTCGCCAACAAGCAACTGCTGCGGGTCAGCGCCGACTACCGCGAACGGCGGGCCCCGCACGACTGGCAGGCCGCCTACCCCGACGCCGGCAACTACCGGCGCACCACGGGCATCGTCGGAGCCTCCCGGATCGGGCGGCGCGTCCTCGAACTGCTCCGCCCCTTCGACCTGGAGCTGCTGCTCCACGACCCGTACGTGGACGAGGCCGAGGCGGCCGCACTGGGCGCCCGCTCGGTGACGCTCGACGAACTGTGCGAGCGCAGCGATGTGGTGAGCGTGCACGCGCCCGAACTGCCCGGCACCCGGCACATGATCGACCGCCGCCGGCTCGCCCTGATGCGCGACGGGGCGACGCTGGTCAACACCTCCCGAGGGTCGCTGATCGACCAGGACGCCCTGGTCGAGGAGCTGGTCGCGGGCCGTCTCGACGCCGTCCTGGACGTCACCGTCCCGGAGGTCCTGCCCGAGGACTCGCCGCTCTACGACCTGCCCAATGTGCTGCTCACCCCGCACGTCGCCGGCTCGCTCGGCGGCGAGCTGCGGCGGATGGCGGCCGCGGCGGCGGACGAGCTGGCCCGCTACGCGGACGGCAGCCCCTTCGCCCACCCGGTGCTGCGCGGCGACCTGGACCGCACCGCCTGACCGGGCGGCAGCCCCGTCCGGCGGTGCCCCGAGGGCCGCAGGAGTCTCCCGACTCCTGCGGCCCTCGGCTTCTCCCGGCGAAGTCCCCTGCCCGTAACGGCGCTCGGCGGCCGTACTCCCCGTAACGGCGGTCGGCGGCCGTGCTCCCCACAGGGGCACGACCGCCGACGGGCCGGTGGAGCGAGCCGGGGGGCCGCGGCGCTCAGAACTCGGAGCTGGGGGCGGCGGCGAGCGGCCCGAGGTCGGGCCGGTCGCACAGCTCGATCTCCTTGCCGTGGACGTCCAGTTCGAGCAGGACGAGCTCGTTGACGCCCTCCCGCCACAGTGGGGCCGGGGCGTAGAGGGTCCGCTGCGGGCCCTGGGCGGAGTAGCGGCCGAGCAGGAAGCCGTTGAGCCAGAGCAGTCCGTGGCCCCAGCCGGGCAGCGCCACGAAGGCGTCGGCGGGTTCGGCGAGCGAGGCCTCGAACCGGTGGAAGGCCGGGTCCGCGTCGACCGCCGCGTCCGTCTCCTCGTAGCGGACCCGGCCGAGGTCGGAGAGCGGCAGGGGGCGGATCTCCCAGTCGAACAGCCGCTGGTGGCCGTGGGAGACGCCACGGACGATGCCCTTGCGGTCGTCCAGCAGCGGGCCGTAGTTCACCCGGCCGAGCGCCTCGACCAGGATGTCGAGCACGACGCCCTCCGGCCCGACCTCCAGCGGCAGCGTCTGCTCCGGGGCGTCGCGGTGCAGGACGCCGAGCGGCCGGCCGTCCGCGAACACGTGGGCGCGGTCGCCGATGCCGTCGAGGCGCAGCGGCATGGACGGCCGCGGGCCGGAGATCCGGGTGCGGTAGTGGATGAGGCCGAGGGACTGGCCGACCTTCTCCATGGGCTCGGGCGCGGGGCGGCGCACCGGCTCGGACAGGGCGTCGAGGTTCGCCAGCAGCCGGGCGGAGGCCGCGCGGCGCCGCACGCGCTGCGGGGTGACACGCGGCGCGGGCGCGGGCAGTTCGCCCTCGGGCAGTGGTACGTACGTGCCGATGACGGCGCGGAAGGCGTGGAACTTCTCGGTCAGTTCGCCGGCCTCGCCGATCGGGGCGTCGTAGTCGTAGCTGGTGACGGTCGGCTGGTAGCCCGGGTCGAACGGGCGGGTGCCGGTGTGGTTGGCGCCGGCCCAGAAACCGAAGTTGGTGCCGCCGTGGGCCATGTAGAGGTTGACGGAGGCCCCGGTGGCGAGCAGGTCGTCCAGTGCCCGGGCGGACTCGGCGGCGTCGCGCACGTGGTGCGGCTCGCCCCAGTGGTCGAACCAGCCGATCCAGAACTCCATGGCCGTCAGCGGGCCCCGGGGCTGGTAGCGCCGCAGCACCTCGAAGCGCTCGGCGGGCCGGGAGCCGAAGGTGGCCGTGGCGAGGTGGCCCGGAACGCCGCCGCCCTGCTGCATCGCGTCCTCCGCGCCGTCCGCCGTGAACAGCAGGCAGTCGACGCCGCGTGCGAGCAGGCCGTCGCGCAGGTGGAGGAGGTAGGCGCGGTCGTCGCCGAAGCTGCCGTACTCGTTCTCGATCTGTACCGCCACCACCGGGCCGCCCCGGCTCACGAGCAGCGGCAGGATCTCCGGAACGACGGCGTCGAACCAGCCGTCCACCTCGGCCAGGTAGGCCGGGTCGGCGCAGCGCAGCCGCATCCCCTCGGCGGCGAGCAGCCGGGCCGGCAGGCCGCCGAACTCCCACTCCGCGCAGATGTAGGGGCCGGGGCGCAGGATGACATCGAGGCCCTGCTCCCCGGCGATGCGGCAGAAGCGGGCGAGGTCGCGCCAGCCGGTGAAGTCGTAGGCGCCGGAGGGCAGCTCGTGGAAGTTCCAGGGGATGTAGGTGTCGACGGTGTTGGCACCCATCGCGCGCAGCCGGCGCAGGCGGTCCTCCCAGAGGTCGGGGTGGACACGGAAGTAGTGCAGGGCACCGGAGACGACGCGGTGCGGTGCCCCGTCCCGGAGGTACCCGGTTTCGTCGTGGTCGAGCATCAGGGGCCAGCTTTCGGAGGGTTTCTGGGGAGGGCGCGGCGATCGGCCGGCCGGCCCCGCAGACGGGCGGGGCCGCGGCACGGCACGCTGCGGAAGGGCAGGCAGGGGGCCTGCCACGATGGCCGAGCCTACCCAGTCCGGGACGGCTTGGAAAGCGCTTTCCCTCAGTGTTCGCCCGTGCTGGGGCGACGAGTGACGGGAAACGACGAACGGCGGTGGTCCGTCGCCGGGCGGAGGGGGACCGGCGGGCCCGCCGCGTCGGACCGGGGCCATTCGCCCGGGGGGTGGCGTGCACGCCCGCTTCCGGTCCCATGGCTGGTCAGGGGGCAGGCGGGGCGAAAAACCAGGTGCGTACGGGCCGGGTCGCGCTCGTATACTCGTGCGAGTTCATGGAGTGGGAGGTGGGGACAGTGAAGCTTGCCGAGGCGCTGGCGGAACGCGCGGAGGCGACGCGCCGGGTGGAACAGCTGCGGGACCGCGTCGTCAGCAGTTCGCGGTACCAGGAGGGGGAGGCGCCCGCCGAGGACGCGACCCAGCTGCTGGCCGAGGCCGGCGAGGTGCTGGACACCCTGGAGTCGCTGATCCGGCGGATCAACCGGACCAACGCGACGGTGGAGATGGGCCCGGACGGCACGCTCACCGACGCCCTCGCGCGCCGGGACGTCCTGCGGCTGCGCCACTCCGTGCTCACCGCGGCGGCGGACGCGGCGGCGGGCAAGGGCGAGCGGGCCTACGGGCGCCAGCTCCGGTCCGAGCTGGTGATGCTCTCCGCGCTTCCGGTCGCGGAACTGCGCGGCCGGGCGGACGCGCTCGCCCGGGACATCCGCGAGGTCGACATGCGGATCCAGCACGCGAACTGGGAGGTCGACCTGCTGGACTGAGCGGTCCGGCCGAGGACGGCGATGTGGAGCAGGTAGCGGCTCCGGAGGCGTGCACACACCGAGGACCGGCGGTTTTCCGGTCCACTCCTGGCGCGTGAAGAGCAACGCGGGGGTTCGACTCCCCATCAACGGCGCAGCTCAGCACCGTGCACAGGTAAAGGTGCACAGCACACAGCACATCACCACGTGCAGATCCGGGGCGGCGAGGGCGGGTTCGGGGCTTTCCACATCGCAGCACCACCCGGGGGACGGCGACCGCCGGCGGACGCGTCCGCGAGTCGGCGGTCGCCTCCTCCGGATGTGCGGTCGTCGGTTCGGTACACCGTCGCTCGACCGGTCGGCAACGCAGGACGTCGTCTTCGGTCCGATGTTCGCTCTCTCGGGTGCCGTGGCCTCCTTCACCGGTCCGTCGTCCGTGCCCGGACGAACCCGCCCCTGACGGCGCGTACCGTGCGGCCCCGACCTCGGGAAACCGGGTGTCGGAGGCGCGGTCTAGGCTCCCGGTCACCGACGAGCACGAGTTCTGGGGAAGACCGGATGGACGACGAAGACTTCGAGTACCTGCCCGCACTGACCACGGCCCTGACCGATCCGTCCGAGGAGACGCGGACCATCGACGGCTGGCGGATCGAGCGGGCCGGCCTGATCCACGGCACCGCCGGCCACGGCACGATCTACGACCCGCTGGGGCCCGAGGCTTCGGGCTTCCCGATGCGGCCCGGCGGCACGCCGGTCTACCTGGTCTTCAGCGAGGATGCGCCCCGGTCTCCGGTGGCCGCCCTGGTGCACCCCGGCGAGACCGTTCCGGTCCGGACCGAGGAGTGCGGCGACCGGCAGGCGACCCCCTCGGGCCTGGCCGTGCTGCACGCCGACCCCAGCAGCGCCTGGATCGCACCGTCCACCGGCATGCTCAAGCGCGCCTGGGCCACCCTGCACGCGCGCGCCGCCGGGGGCGACGAATGGAGGCTGGAGAACCTCCGCGAAATGCTCCAGCGGGCCTCGATCGACCCGGCCGACTGGCCGGTGGAACCGGTCGAGGGCGACTTCGCCAACGGCTGGCTGATGATCCCGGACGAGGCCGGCACCGGGACGGTGCTGGGCATACTGGCCGACCCGGACGGGTCCAACACGATCCTCTGCCTGGACGCCGAGGGCAACACGGTGGCGACCCTCCTCGTCCTCGAGTAGTCACCCAGGGGCGGGCCACGCCCGCGTCGACGCAGCCGACCGCCCGGGCCGGCTGCCGGACGGGCCCTCGGCGGCCCTCCCGGAGGTCCGCTTCGCCGAGTGGGCCACCGTTCCGAGGGGTTCGCCCGGCCCGGTCCCCGGCCCCCGCCCGCCGAGGGGCCGGGGACCGGAGGGCCGGGGCGACGGCCAGTGCGCCCGGCGGTTCAGGCGCGGCAGCGCAGCATCTCCAGGGGCGGATGGGCGAGGAGGTCCGCCCAGAAGTCCGCGCCGAACGCGCGGATCCCGGCCTCGGACACCTCCAGGGGCACCCACTCCAGCGCGGTGAACCCGGCCGCCCGCAGGCTCTGCTCAACGTGTGAAATCCGCGCAGGGGCCGCCCGACAGTGCCCGTTCACCTGGCCGCCCACTTGATCGCTTATTGATAACGGGTCTGGTCCGAACCGCGCGGCCGACGCTCCCTCGAGCCCGCGCGACAGTCGAAAGGAACTTCCATGGAACGCAGGATCCTGCTCGGCGCCACCGCCGGAGCACTGGTTCTCGGAGGTCTCGCCCAGGGGACCGCCGAGGCGGACCCGGGCGACGGCAACGGCGGGCTGGTGAGCACGTTCAACGTCATCAGTGACATCCAGGGCGACCTCGGCGACTTCGCCCAGGCGCTGAAGGACATCAGGGCCACCAACCCGCAGTCGTCGGGCCTGGCCGTCGCCGGGGACATCACGCCGCGCGGCTACGACTTCGAGTACGCCGACGTGCAGAAGGTGCTGGACCACGGGCCGAAGCCGCCCGAGGTGGCCTGGGCGATCGGCAACCACGAGTTCTACGTCCCGAAGTGGGCCGACCCGAACACGCTCGCCCAGAGCACCTGGCCCAACGGCACCACCGAGGATTCCCTGTTCCGCGGTTTCCACCGGTTCGCCAAGCGGTCCACGATCTACGCGGAGACCACCTTCGGCGGCATCCCGGTCCTGACCCTCGGCACCGAGCGCTACATGAAGTACCACGACAACGCCCTGTGGGACGAGGTCTGGATCAGCGACGCGCAGTTCCAGTGGCTGGAGGACCGCCTGCAGTACTGGGCGCGGCGGCGGAAGCCGGTCATGGTGATCACCCACCACCCGCTGCCCGACACCGTCTCCGGCACCCGGAGCAAGATCTACATGAGCGACTACCTCCAGCCCGATCGCCTCCTCGGCCTCCTCGGGCGCTACCGCGACGTCTTCCTCTTCAGCGGCCACACCCACTGGGACCTGACCCTCTCCGACTGGTACGTGCGCCGCATCGTGCCGGGCACCGCGAACCTCGACGGCTTCTCGGTGATCAACACCGGCGCCGTGCAGACCGGCTTCGCCGACAACGGGCAGGGCGGAGAGGTCACCGTCCCCGGGCACTTCAACCAGGGGCTCCAGGTGGATGTGTACCGCGACCGGGTCGTCATCAGGGCTCGTGACTTCGCGACCGGCGCCTGGATGAAGCGGATATCCGTGCCGCTGTCCACGCGGATCTGACCAGCGGGCCCCGAGGGGGCGGCCGGAGCACGCTGCTTCGGGCCGTCCCCTCCTGCGTCGAGCTCGGCCTGAAGCTCACCGCCGCGCCGCCCGACCCGGCCTGCTCGACAGCCGCGGTTTCTCCGTTACGGGCCGCCTGGGGCGGGTAGGCGCGACGGAACGAGGGGGCCGGGATCAGGACGGAAGGGGGTCCCCGTGTTGCTGCTGGGACTTCTGCTGATGGCGGCGTCCGGCGCGACCGGTCTCTCCGCCCGCGGAACGTGCCAGGACCGGCCCCGTCGAGATGCCCGTGCCGCCCGAGGAGCGGCGCGCCGAGGCGGGCGGCCAGGAGACGGCGACGCACCCGGGAGGCCGGATCCGGCACCCTTTCGGGCGCTGAGCACAGGCCGCCGACCTGCCGATCCGCCCGGTCACCGGCCCCTTCCGTCAACCCTCTGACCACCGACCACCGACCACCTGCCCACCGACCACCTGACCACCGACGATTCGTCCATCGACCACGGGAAGTCGCCATGGACCTCGCGTTCCTCACTCCTCTGCTCGACCGTTCCGGCCCCTGGGCCTCCGTCTATCTCGACACCTCCCGCGCGACCGAGGACGCCGTCCGGCGCCGGGCCCTGATCGACCGCGCCGCCGTCCAGCGACTGGCCGACGCCGGGGCCGACGACTCCGCCTGCGCGGCCGTCCGCGACCACCTGGCCGGGGTGCCCGCCACCGGCTCCCCGCCCGGGCGGGCGCTGTTCGCGACGGACGGCGAGGTGGCACTGGACGTGCCGCTCGCCGCCTCACCACCCGACGTCTCGGCCACCTGGGCCGCGCTCGCGCACACCGGCCCACTGCTCGGCCTGCTGGACGACGCGGTCCCCGCCTGCCTGGTCGCCGCCGTCGACCGCACCGGGGTGCACCTGGAACGCTACGAACTCGGGCGCGGCGAGCCGATGGGCACGGTCAAGAGCCCGCAGTGGCAGGGCCGGGGGCACCGCGCCCCGCCCACCGACCGTTACGAGTGGCACTACCGGCACCGGGTCGAGGACACCTGGGAGCGCACCGCCGGGATCGTCGCCGAGCACCTCACCCGGACCTGGCCACACAGCGGAGCCCACCTGCTCGTCCTCACCGGCGGAGCCCGCGAGCGCCGCGCCGTCCACGACCGGCTCCCGCAGCAACTTCTGGTGGCAACGGTCGAGTTGGCCGGCGGCGCCGGGGCCGGCGGTGCCGCCAGGGACGCCTTCGATCGGCGCCTCGCCGACGCCTGGGCGGAGCACCGCACCCGGCACCTGGCCGCACTGCTGGACGTCTTCCACACCGGCGTCGGCCGCCCCGGCGAACACCGCACCGACGCCACCGGCACCGAGACCGCGCCTGGCCAGGCCGCCCAGGGCATCCCCGCCGTGGTGAGCGCCGCCCGCCAGCACCAGCTGGCCGCGCTGCTGCTCCAGACCGGCGGCCACGACCCGGAGCGACCGGTGTGGACCGGCCCCGAACCCGAACACCTCGGCGTCCACCGGGCCGACCTTCGCGACATGGGCGTCCGCCACCCGCAGCAGGCCCCCGCCGCCGACGCCCTGCTGCGCGCCGCCACGGCCTGCGCGGCCGAGGCCCTGTCCGTGCCGGAGACCCTCGACGGCCCGCCCGGCGGCCTCGGCGCGGTACTGCGCTGGCCCGCCTGATCCGCGGCCCGCCCGACCCGCCGCCGTCCCCCGCCCGACGTCCCCCGCCCGACGCCCTCCGGCGGCTACCGCTCGAAGGGCCCGGGCAGCACCGGCTTCACGTCCAGTACCGGGGTGCCGTCGATCGCCTCCAGCCCCCCGACCCGCAGCCGCGGACCGTCCACCGCCAGGACGGTGACCCGGTGCAACCCGATCGGATTGGGCCGGTCGGGCGAGCGGGTCGAGAAGACGCCGGTCTCCGGGCGGGAGCGGTCCCCTCGTGGATGGACCGCCAGCACCTCGCGGTCCGCACGGTGCAGCCAGGTCAGCAGCATGACCTCCTGCCCAACCGCCAGGTCCCGCAACCCCCGTTCCACTGCGGCTTCGAACACCACCCAGGCCTCCGGCCCGCCCTCGTCCCCCTGTCTCGGGGCCCTCGCCCGTTCCACCAGTGGCGACTCCACCCACCCGATCGCCCGCGCCTGGAACTCCCGCTCCGTCACCGCACCTCCCACTGACCTGCCGTCATCACAGCCTTCCCCGTTCCCGACGGGCGGCCGTTGACGCTTGCTGTCCGAGACGGTGAGCCGGGGCGCCAAGGGCGGCGTTCGATCGCCGCAGGGAAGCATGGGCTGGTTTGTGACGTTCCATCACTTTGGACACCAGGATACGACTTGGCAACGGTATGTCCGCCCCTCTGGTCAGACTTGACGAGTCGTCGTCACTCTCGGTGGTAGCTCTCTCCCCGCACCGCTACCACCCCTGGAGTCAGAGTGAGCACCACCCCCCTCTCCCGCCGCCCCCTCGCCGCCGTGGCCGTGGCGGTCGCCGCCGCCCTCGCCCTCGCGATCCCGACCACCACGGCCTCCGCCTCCGCCGCCCCCGGTCCGCGGGACACCGCGATCGCCCAGGCCCGCGCCAACGTCGCCCACAACGCTGAGGAGTTCGGCTTCGGGCCGAGCCAGGACCTCGTGCCCAAGGACGTCGTCCTCGACGCCGACGGCGCCTCGCACGTGCGCTTCGACCGCACCTACCAGGGCCTGCCGGTGGTCGGCGGCGACCTGGTCGTCCACCAGGACGCCCGCGGCCGGTTCAGGGACTCCACCCGTGCGGCCGCCCACGACCCCTCCGTGAAGTCCACCGTCCCGGTGGTGCCCGCCCAGGTCAGCGCCGCCCACGCGCTCGCCGCCGTCCCCGGCATCCAGGACGCCGTCAGCACCCCCGAACTCGTGATCTGGGCCGCCGACGGCACGCCCCACCTCGCCTGGCGCACCACCGTCGAGGGCAGCGGCGACCACGGCCGGCCCGCCGGACGGGTCGTCGTCACCGACGCCATCACCGACGACCCGATCGGAGCGTACGACGCCGACTACCAGGCCTCGGGCGTCGGCAACTCCGAGTACACCGGCAAGATCACCATCGACACCACCCCGATCAGCGGCGGCTACACCCTCACCGACCCGGTGCGCGGCCACATCACCAAGGACGCCAACAACGTCGCCGCCGGCTCGGTCAACGCAGGCTCCGGCACTCCGTTCACCAGCACCACCAACGTCTGGGGCGACGGGAAGAAGTTCTCCACCAACCGCGCCACCGCCGCCGTCGACGCCCACGCCAACACCGCCTGGACGTGGGACTACTACAAGAACGTCCACGGCCGCAACGGCATCAGGAACGACGGCAAGGCCGCCACCGTCTTCGTCCACGTCGGCACCAAGTGGGACAACGCCTCGTGGACCGACACCTGCTTCTGCATGAAGACCGGCGACGGCAACGGCACCACCGACCCCGAGCAGGTCGACCTCGACACCATGGGCCACGAGATGACCCACGGCGTCACCAGCGCCACCGCCGGGCTGATCTACAGCGGCGAGTCCGGCGGCCTCAACGAGTCCACCAGCGACATCTTCGGCACCATGGTCGAGTGGTACGCCAACAACCCGATCGACACCCCCGACTACCTCTTCAGCGACCAGTCCACCCCGCCGTGGCTGCGCCGCTTCGACAAGCCCTCGCTGGACGGCGGCTCGGCGGACTGCTGGAGCAGCGGCGTCGGCAACCTCGACGTGCACTACTCCTCGGGCGTCGGCAACCACTGGTTCTACCTCGCCAGCGAGGGTAGCGGCAGCAAGACCATCAACGGCGTCACCTACAACAGCCCGACCTGTAACCAGTCCATCGTGACGGGCATCGGCAACCAGAAGGTCGCCAGGATCTGGTACCGCGCGCTGACCGTCTACATGACCTCCACCACCACCTACAAGGGCGCCCGCACCGCCTCGCTGAACGCCGCCCGCGACCTGTACGGCGCCGGCAGCACCGAGTACAACGCGGTCGCCGCGGCCTGGAGCGCCGTCAGCGTCAACTAGCCACTGCGGACCGGTACGTGACGGTGCTCACCGTGACGAGGCCTCGGCTCTCGGGCTGCGGCCTCGTCGTCCGTCGTGGCGCCGCAGCCGGGCGGGTCCGCGCGGATCACTCAGCGAGCCCGACGACCGTCACAGCGAGCACTGCTGCCGATCCGGCGGGGCCGGGGCTCCCCACGGACCGGGGGAGGCATCGGGCGCAGGACCTAGTTGTTCTGACCACGGAGGTTGGTACCGGGGCTCCCGGGTGGGTCGCTCTCATCGACGATCCGCAGCATCTCCGACGAGGGCCGGCGCTGCTCCGTCACGATCTGCGGGCAGCGGCGGCAGAGCGCCGGCCCCTCCTGGTGGAACCAGCGGCACCGCGCACGGATCGGGCACGGCGGAAGCCGGTCGACCACCTCGTCCAGCAGTACGGTGCCGCGGGCGGCGATCTGGCAGGCCGCGTTCCTGAAGTGGACGCAGCGCGATTCGTGGCAGTCGCCGGCGAAGCGGAAGACCTCGCCGGGTGAGGCGGGCCGGGCCAGCTCGATGATCTCAAGGGTGACGGGCACCGCGTGCGTGGTCGGGACGACCCGCGGTGCCCCGGGTGTGCCCGACACGACTCCGATGAGGACCGATCCAGCCGGTTCGGCCGGCGCGCTCGGGCAGAGCAGCCCCGCGCCCTCGTCCGCCTCGTCCTGTGGCATCGCGGAGGCTATCGCTGCGCCGTGAACGGCTGGACGTCCTTCACCGCGAACCCGCCGTCGACCTGCTCCAGCGTGACCTGGAACAGATCCGTGGGGAAGCGCCCGGCGATGATCGGCTCGGAGAAGTCGAACTCGTCCGGAACGCCGCGGGCGGCGAGCGCGATCGCGACACCCTGGGCCGCGGCGTTGGCGAGCATGTGCGGTTCGATGCGTTTGGCAGTCATCTGTCTTGCCGGTGTTGTGCCGTTGCCCTGGCTGATGGGCGTAGCAACCGTCGCACGGGACCGCCCGCGCCGCACGACCACTGCTCTGTTCGAGTACGGACGACTTGTCCTCGGGAGGCCGCGCAACCCCCGACGGACTTTCGGAGCCGACCGAAGGTCAGACGGGCGGCATCAGATCGCTCTCGCTGATGGTGTACGTCAACAGGGGGTAGGTGAAGTCCGTTTCCTTGTTCTCGCGGCGCCGCAGTCGGTAGAACTCCTGGCGCTGCTCTTCGTCGGCGGACAGCAGGCGTGTGTCCTGCGGGAGGTACGCATGCCCGTCGCGGAACCGGACGAAGGTCTTCGACGTTCGAAACGTCACGCCCAGCCATCGGTTGTCCGTCGCCCGGGCGGGCGCGTCCAGCACGATCTTGTGCCTGAGCCGCCGATTCACGTCGGTGGAGAACGCGACGACACTGTTGTGGGCGAGGGGGATCTCGAACTTCTCGCCGTCGGACGGTTTCGATTCGAAGATCAGTTTCCTCGGCGGGATCGCTTCGGGATGCCGGTAGCAGGAGAAGAGGGCGATGAACGACCCGTCGGCCAGATCGAGGGCCTGGTCGGAATGGCTGCCCATGGTCGTGTAGTCGTTCGTGTAGCTCTCGACGAGGGCGTTGTTGAAGCCGACCGGAATCGCCGCGCGTTCCTGAACTTGCCGCGCCAGCCGTTCGTGCACTGCCCGGAATCGCTGCGCCGGGCTTCCGTACCGCGTGGTCGTGCGCACCAGGGGCACACTGCCCGCCTCGTCGGTCCTGGTCAGCACGGCGCCCCGCCGGCCTCTTCCCACGTCTTCCCAACGTGTCGACGCGGACAGCTCCGCGAAGAGGTCCTCCTCGGCAGGCAGGGCGCACGAGAGGATCCCGGCCGGAATCCTAGGCTCGAGGGGCAACGTAGTCTCCGGTGTTCATGCTGAAGAGGAGTTCGTCGCCGTAGTCGATGACGGACGAGGTCCTGTTCTCCTCGGCGTACAGCCTGCGCAGCTCGTCCATGCCGGCCGGCGTGGGCGGTTCCAGCTCCGCCAGGCCTCCGGCCACTTCGAGGAAGGTGCGACCGTTCTTGTGAACGGCTTCGGCGCTCGAACAGCGCACCACGTATCCCAGGCGGGTCGGGAGCAGTTCGGCGTCCAACGCCGAGGGCCGGATCTCGTGCGTGTAGAGGCGGTTGGTGGACAGCGGCATGAGGAACACGGAGCCGGGGTAGAGCGTCACGGTGAACTGCGGGGGGAACTCGGCCCCGTCGCGTGTCCCGGTCGGCTCCTTGAGGCGGAACTGGAGTCTGGTCAGCCCGCTGACACCCTTCAGCCCGTGGTCGAAGGCGTCTTCGGTCAGGGGCTGCAACCCGTCGAGTCGGTCGTAGAAGGTGCAGAAGGCCATGATGCCGTTGGCGGGCATGTCCTTGGTCTTGTCGGCGTGGGCCGAGATCCTGGCCTTGGACTGCTTGCGCTCGGCCGTCGCCCGGTTGTTGTGGTAGATCTGGGCGAGGACGTGGTTCAGCGGTGCGTGGTTCCGGAAGACGGTGGCGGCCTCACGGTTCAGTGCCTCGACGATCTGCGTGTCGGTCGGGCGAAAGCCCTCGGTCGGCCCCGAGAGGTTCGTGGAGCACCGGAGCAGGCGGAAGTGCAGTTCGTCATCGTTCCGGGTGACGGGCGTCAGGTAGATCCCGCTGCGATGGGCCGATCCGGGCTTGGTGGACTCCGTCAGGGACTGGAACACGTGCTCCGCACGGATGCGTTCGAAGTGATCGGTGCCGAGTCCGAAGAAGCGGCGGTAGTACACGCCGACGCCGTGGACCCGGACGGGAACCCGGCCGAGGTCGACCACGGTCCAGGACTCGTCGAGGTCCTCGTCGTCACCGTGCGACAGTTCCCGGATGACGAACACCCGGGCGGCCGTGCGCAGTCTGCGGCCGCTGAGCCCGGATATGTCGCCGCACAGGTAGACGGTCTTCCGCGCGAGGTCGGGCGTACCGGAGGCAAGGGCGTCCGGTGTGATCGTGGACCCGAAGAAGTCCCTGACCACATCGTTGTCGTTCAGCGTCGCCGGTGCGACCAGGACGTTGTCCGCACCGTCGATGCGGGCTTCTGTCGGCTCTGTCGTGTCCATCAAGCGGTACCTGTCATCTGCGGAATCTTCAGGGACTTCTCGAAGCCGTCGGCCTCCCGCGCCGCCCGGACGCGCGGGCTCCAGGCGGCTCAGACCGTGGCCACCGGTGGCAGGCGGTCGAGGATGCGCTCCATGCCGCTGGTCCAGTTGGCCTCCAGCGCGGTGACGGCCTGTTCGACGTCGCCGTCCAGCAGGCACTGGGCGATCCGCTCGTGCTCCTCGGCGGCGCGTTCCAGGATCTCGTGGTCGCCGACCACCACCCGCTCGTAGCGGTGCAGGGTGAGTTTCAGCGATTCGATCATCTCGCGCAGCCGGGCGTTGGAGCAGCCGGAGAGCAGCAGGGCGTGCCAGGCGTCGTCGTGGCGTTCTATCGTGCCGTGCGGGGCCTGGGGGGCGGAGAAGGCGCGGGCCTCGGCGAGCAGCCTGGGGGCGATCTCCGCCAGGTGGGCCGGGTCGGAGGTGCGCAGGGCCAGCGACTCCAGGGCGATCACGATCGCGGTGAGGTCGAGGAACTCCTGTTTCCCGGTGGGAGCGAAGCGGAAGCCCTTGCCGCGCTCGCTGGTGATGATGCCCTCGCGTTCCAGGCTGATCAGGGCCTCGCGCAGGGGGGTTCGGCTGACGCCCAGTTCCTCGGCGAGCTGGACCTCGTTGATCGACTCGCCGGGGGTGAACCGGCCGCGGCCGAGCTGCTCCAGGAGTTCGTCCTTCACCTGCTCGCGCAGCGGCCGCCGCTCGATCGCCATCGGGCTTCCCTTCTTCCTCGGTCCGTAGCGTACCGGCCGGGCGATGCGTGCCATCGCCCGGCCGCCGTACGGGATTGCGATGCCGTACGGTGTGCGGGCGTCAGGCGGTGCCGGCGCCGTCCACGGCGATGACGGCCCCGCTGACGAAGGCGGCGGCGTCGCTGGCCAGGAAGGCGACGGTCTGGGCGATGTCCCGGGGTTGGCCGATCCGGCCGAGCGGGCGGTCGGCGGCGTCGGTGTAGAAGGCGTCCGGGCTCTCGCCGAGTTGGCGGGCCTCCTCGGCGAGCATGCCGGTGTCGGTGTCGCCCGGGCAGACGCAGTTGACCCGGATGTTGTCCGGCCCGTGGTCGATGGCCATCGCCCGGGTCATGTTGACCACGGCGCCCTTGGAGGCGCAGTAGGAGACGGCCCGGCCGCCGCCCTTGATGCCCCAGCCGGAGCCGGTGTTGACGATGCTGCCGCCGCCGTTCGCGGCCATCAGCGGCACCACGAGCCCGCTGAGCAGCATGATCGAGCGGACGTTGACGGCCATCACCAGGTCCCAGTCCTCGTCGCTGATCTCGGTGACGGTGGAGCGGCGGATGATGCCGGCGTTGTTGAACAGCACGTCCACACCGCCGTGTTGCTCGACGGCGGTGCGTACGGCGCGCTCGCAGTCGGCGCGCCGGGAGACGTCGCAGTGGACGAAGGTGCCGCCGATCTCCTTGGCGGCCCGTTCGCCGCGCTCGGCGTCGAGGTCGGCGAGGACGACGGCCGCGCCGAGTTCGGCGAGCAGGGCGGCGGTGGCCCGGCCGATGCCGGAGGCGGCGCCGGTGACGATCGCGCGCTTGCCGTGCAGGTCGATCATGGGTGCTCCTCTGCGAGGGGTGGAGGGTCAGGCGGAGAGGCGGTACACGGCGCCGGAGCGGCGGCCGGTGATCACCCGGACGTGGCCGGTGAGGGCGTCGTCCAGGTCGGGGTCGCCGGTGTCCAGGAGCAGGGGCCGCCCCGCCAGGGCGGCGAGCTTCGCCTCGGTGGCGAGCACCAGCAGCCTGTCCCGGCCCGTGGCGCGTAGCAGTTCGGGGGTGAGCTGTTGGTTGCCGCGGCCGAGCAGGAAGCCCTGGCCGCCGATGGGGGAGAGGGCGATGTGGGGGGTGGCGGGCAGGGCGCGCAGCTGGTCCGCCCGGGCGTCGCGGATCAGGATCCGAGCGGCGGTGGCGGTGGCGGCGGCGGTGGCGTTGGCGTTGGCGGGTCCGAGCCTCAGCAGGTCGACGCCGGTCAGGCTGGCGCCGGGCGCACCGAGCGCGGCGGCCACCGCATAGGTGGTGGAGCCGGGCCCGAGGAGCAGCAGCCCGCCGGGGCCGACCCGTTCGGCGACCTCGGCGGCGATGCCGGCCGGCGCCCCCGGATCGGGCCCGGAGCTGCCGGTCTTGCGCTGTTGCACCCGGGCGGGCAGCACCGGCACGGTGAGCCGGCCGTACAGCCGGGCGGAGACCCGGCCGGCCCGCAGGGCGGCCTCGTCCCGGTCCACCACCTCGGCGTCCTCCAGGCGCACGCCCCGGCCGGCCGCCCAGGCCGCCGCGACCTCGGCGGCGGCCCGGGGGTGGACCGCGAACACGGCGGAGTGCATCTTGACCCCGGCCGGGATGCCGAGCACGGGCAGCCGTGGATCGGGCCCGAGGGCGTCCAGCACGTCGCGGGCCGTGCCGTCGCCGCCGCAGAACAGCAGCAGTCCGACGCCGGCGGCCGCCAGGGCGCGCACCGCCGCCCGGGTGTCGGCGGCGGTGGTGGCCGCCCCGGAGGGCCGGTGGACGATCCGCGCGGGCCGTCCGGCCGCCTGCGCCGAGGAGGCGCCCATCGGGCCGTCGACGGTGACCAGCTCCACGTCGGAGGGGAGTCGGCGGAGCGTCAGTGCCGCGCGGGCGACGGCCTGCGGGTGGGCCCCGAGTGCCAGGGCCCGTCGCTGGACCTCGGCGCCGTCGCTGCCCTTGAGGCCGACCCGGCCGCCGAGGCCGGCGACCGGGTTGACCACGAGCCCGATCCGGGCGCTCGGGGCGGAGGTCACGGCTGCTCGCCGAGGACCTTGCGGCGGTAGGCGCGCCAGCTGACGGCCCAGACCGCCGGATCGTCCAGCGGCTCGTGCCGGATGCGGTGCACGGTGGAGCGGTGCGGCGCGGTGCGGACGGTCTCCGGGTCCTCGTACGCCTCGCGGGCGACCTCGGCGAGGATCGCCGCGTACTCGTCCAGGTCGGCCCGGGAGTAGGACTCGGTGGGTTCCAGCGTCATCGGCTCGGGGACGACGTACGGGTGGTGGCTGGTCCAGTAGTGGGTGCCGAAGTCGGCGGCGCGGTAGCCGAGGTCCTCGCTGTGCAGGCCGGTGTCCTCGTTGAGCTGCTGCCAGCTGTAGCGGACCTGTTCGACCCGGGGCCGCCCCTCGGCGTACGGGACGGAGACGCCGGGGATCCGCCGCACCCGGTGCAGCAGGTAGTTGTTGTTGAGTACGGCGGTCTCGGCGGCCTCGCGCAGCCCCTCGGCGCCCAGGGCCATGATCCAGGCGTAGGCGCGCACCAGGTTCGGCACGACACCCAGATAGGGGCGGATCTTGCCGATCGAGTCCGGCCGGTCGTCGTCCAGGACGTAGCGTTCTCCGTCGAACTCGACGGTGGGACGGGGCAGGTAAGGAGCCAGCTCGGCGGTGACGCCGCAGGCGCCGGCCGCCGGGCCGCCGCAGGCGTGTGGCGTGGAGAAGGTCTTGTGCAGGTTGAAGTGGCACAGGTCGAAGCCGGCCTCGCGGGCGCGGGTGATGCCGAGGATGCCGTTGGCGTTGGCCTGGTCGTAGGCACACAGGCCACCGGCCTCGTGGACGATCCGGACGAACTCGGCGATCCGGGGGTTGTAGATGCCGGTGTCCTCGGGGTTGGTGATGAGCAGCGCGGCGGTGCGCGGGCCGACGGCGGCGCGCAGCGCCTCGATGTCGGGGTATCCGTCGGCGTCCGGGTGCAGGGTGATCACCCGGAAGCCGGCGGTCTTGGCGCAGGCGGCGTTGGAGGGGTGGGAGAACGCGGTGGTGATGATCTCGTCGCGCTGCTCCAGCTCGCCGCGCGCGGCGTGGTGGGCGCGGATCACCGAGACGTTGGTCCAGATCGCCGCCGAGCCCGCGCCGGGCTGGAGGCTGACCCGGTCCATGCCGGAGATCTCCTTGAGCAACTGCTCCAGCCGGTGGACGAGTTCGAGCACGCCCTGGACGGTGGAGGCGTCCTGTGCGGGGTGCAGGGCGGCGATCCGGGGGTCGCGGACGAAGGTGTCGTTGACCTTGGGGCTGTACTTCATGGTGCAGGTGCCCTGGCCGACGTCCACGTTGAGGTCGGCGCCGAGGTTCTCCTGGGAGAGCCGCAGGTAGTGCCGGAGCACCTGCTGCTGGCCGAGTTCGGGCAGGGCGGGCGGCGAACTGCGGCGCAGCGCGGCGGGCAGCAGTTCGGCCGGATCGCCGACGGCGGCGGTGACGGTGGGCTCGGGCAGCGGGGGCAGGACGCCGCGCTCGCCGGGGGTGCCCAGCTCGAAGATCAGTTTCTCGTCCCAGCGGGCCTGGTGGAAGCGGCGCAGGGCGGGCTTGGGGGCGATTCGCGGGTCCACGGAGCCGCTGGTCTGGTGGTCGGTCACTTGACGGTCTCCTCAAGCGCGTCGGCGAGGCGGTCGATGTCGGCCCGGGTGTGCAGCTCGGTCACGCAGTAGCGGCCCTCGTCGGCCCCGGCCGGGGTGCCGCCGTGCAGGCCGCGGGCGAGCAGCGCCTCGGCGATCTCGGCGGCGGTGCGCTCGCCGGTGTAGCGGACGGTGAAGTCGGCGAAGTGCACGGCCTGCGGGTCCGGCAGTTCCACGCCGGGGACGCTGGCGAGGCGCTGCCGGGCGTAGGCGGTGTTGGCGAGGATGGTCGCGCCGATCTCGCGCATGCCGTGCGGGCCCATCAGGGCGAGGTAGACCCCGGCGGCGATGCCGTGCAGGGCGGCGGCGGTGCCGACCCACTCCTTGCCCTCCTCGCGCAGCGCGAAGGAGGTGCGCTCGTACGCGACGTCGCCGAAGCCGTACTCGCCGGGGACGTCGGTGGGGGCGAGGCCGAACAGGCGGCTCGGGTACTCGGCGACCAGGCGTTCGTCGTCGGGGCTGCCGATGAAGCCGGCGTTGCCGCCGCCGTAGCCGGGGTGGATGCCGAGCGGCTGGAGGTCGCCGCAGGTGAGGTCGGCGCCGAGTTCGGCGGGCGGGGTGAGCACGCCGAGGCTGAGCGGGTTGACGTGGACGACGGCCAGCGCTTCGGCCTGGTGGGCGAGTTCGATGTACTGCGGCAGATCCTGGTCCACCCGGCCGTCGTGGTCGGTGAGTTGGGCGTAGACGGCGGCCGTGTCGCCCTCGGCCAGCGCCGCCCGGACGGCGGCGGGGTCGGCGGGGACGGGCACCAGCTCGTGGACGCCCCGGACGTAGTCGCGGATCCGGGAGAGCCGGTCCGGGTCGATCGCGCCGACCAGCACCAGCCGGCGCCGCCCGGTGGCCCGTCCGGCCATCCGCAGCGCGGTCGCGGCGGCCTGGAAGCCGTCGTACGTCGGCACGTTGACGACCTCGACGGACAGCAGCTCGGCCATCAGCGACTGGTACTCCCACAGGGCCTGGAAGCGACCGTGGTCCTCGTACGGCTCGCCCGCGTACGCCGTGAGGAACTCGCTGCGGTTGATGATCTCGTCCACCACGGCGGGCACGTGGTGGCGGTAGCAGCCGGCGCCGAGGAAGCTGCGGCCCGGCGGGACGGCGGTGTTGCGGGAGAGCAGCTCCTCCATGTGGGCGACCAGCCGCGCCTCGGAGCCGAGCGGTTCGGGCAGTCGCAGCGGGCGGTCCAGCCGCAGGGCCGCGGGGATGTCGGCGTAGAACTCCTCGACGTCCTGGGCGCCGATCGCCGCGAGCATCGCTTTTCGCACCTGCGGGGCGGAGTTGGGGATGTACGGGTGGGTTCGGGGGACGCGTGTGCTCATGCCGGCACCTTCCGCGATTTCCGTCACAAGCCTTGACGGGGTTGTGAATGCTGAGTTCTGTATACAGCATTCGGCATTCACCAGTCGGGAGGCAAGATGTCCGCACCAACCCGGCACGAAAAACATCCCCAACTCTCCTACGGCCAGGGCGGATTGGCGTCAGGCCCGTCCCGTCGCCGGATCCTCTCCGCCGGACTCGCGGGCGGCGCACTGCTGTTGACCGGCGCCACCGGCTGCGCGACCGGCGGAACCGGCGGCACCAGCGCCAAGCAGCTGACCGGCAGCCCGGGCGCCACCCTCTCCGGCAAGGTGACCATCTGGTCCTGGGACGTCGCCGCCAAGGCCGTGCAGCGGCTCGGCAAGGTCTTCGAACAGGCCCACCCCGGAACGACCGTCGAGGTGGTGGACATCGGGTACGACAACGCCTACGACAAGATCACCGTCGGCCTCGGCGCCGGCAGCGGACTACCCGACATCCTCACCGTCGAGGGCCACAAACTCCCCACCTACATCGGCAACTTCCCCAACGCCCTGGTCGACCTCACCAGCCGCGCCGCCAGCCTCAAGTCCCAGTACCCACAGGCCTCCTGGCGCACCGTGACGGACGCCAAGGGCCGGGTCCTCGGTCTGCCCTGGGACAGCGGGCCGTGCGCCCTGTTCTACCGGCGCGACCTGTTCCAGCAGGCCGGCATCGACCCTGCGGGCCTCGCCACCTGGGACGACTACGTCACCGCCGGCACCGCTCTCAAGGCCGCCACCGGCCGGAAGCTGCTCATCCTGGACGCCAAACAGGACAGCATGTTCGCCATGCTGCTCCAACAGCAGGGCCAGCGCTGGTTCGTCGACGGCAAGGTGGCCGTCGCCACCCCCACCGCCGAACGCGCCCTCACCCTGCTGAAACGGCTCGTCGACCACGACCTGGTGGACTTCGAGAACGGCTGGGACGGACTCGTCTCCGCCACCCACGACGGCAAGGCCGCCACCACCCCCACCGCCGCCTGGTGGGACGGCACCCTCACCGCCGAAATGGCCGACCTCAGCGGCAAGTTCGGCGTCGTCCCGCTGCCCGCCTTCACTCCCGGCGGCACCCGGACCTCCAACACCGGCGGCTCCACCCTGTGCGTCACCGCGCAGAGCGGCAACCCGGAGACGGCCTGGGCGTTCCTGTCCTTCCTGCTCGCCGACAAGGCCAACCAGGCCTCGATGATGGAACACGAAGGCCTCTTCCCCGCCTACCTGCCCGCCCTGGACGACCCGTACTTCCAGCAGCCCGCGCCCTACTACGGCGGCCAGCCCGCCATGCAGCTGTTCGCCGGGCTCACCCGCGCCATCCCCGCCGTCGAACTCACCGCCGACGACTCCAAGGCCGCCGACATCGTCACCATCGCCGTCAACGAGGTGCTGCACAACGGCGCCGACCCGGGCACCGTGCTGCGCTCCGCCGCCCGCCAGATCGCCACCGCGACCGGCCGCCAAACGGTCGCGTAGGGGCGGGCCCGATGACCAGTCCACCCGTGACCCTGCGCAAACCCGCGGCCCCGACCAAGGCCGCCCCCGCCCGCCGCCGGCGCCTCCCACGCACCGCCGCCTGGCTGTTCGCCGGGCCCACGACCGCACTCTTCGTCGCCTTCTTCGCCTACCCGCTCGGCGCCAGCCTCTACCAGAGCTTCACCGCCCGCCGCGACGGCGTCGACGTCTGGGTCGGCCTGGACCAGTACCGGCGGCTGCTGCACGACCCCGCCTTCCTGCACTCCCTGGTGAACACCGGCCTGATCCTCGCCGTCCAGGTGCCCGTGATGATCGGCCTCGCCCTGGTGCTCGCCGTCCTGCTCAACCAGTCCTGGCTGCGCTTCCGCACCGGCTGGCGGGCGGTGTTCTTCCTGCCCGCGATCACCACCCTGGTCGCCTACGCCGTGGTCTTCCAGGTCCTGCTGCGCACCGACGGCGGCCTCGCCAACCAGCTCCTCCAGGCACTGGGCCTCGGCCCGGTCGACTGGCTCAACTCGCCCACCTGGGCCCGGATCTCGCTGATCGGCTCGGTCACCTGGCGGTGGACCGGCTACAACGCGGTGATCCTGCTCGCCGGACTCCACGCCATCGGCCGCGACCAGTACGAGGCCGCCGCCCTCGACGGCGCCGGCCCCGTGCGCACCTACACCGGCGTGATCCTGCCGCAACTGCGCCCGGTGGTGCTGTTCTGCGTCATCACCTCCACCATCGGCACCCTCCAGCTCTTCGACGAGAACTACGTGCTCACCCGCGGCGGCCCCGGCGACGCCACGCTCACCCCGGTGGTCTACCTCTACAAGGTCGGCTTCCAACAGCTCGACTTCGGCTACGCGGCCGCCATCGCCTGGGTGGTGGTGCTGATCATCGCGGCGGTGTCACTGCTCCAGTTCCGGCTCTACGGAAGGGAACGCCGCCGATGACCGGCACCGTGCCGCCCCAACGCGGCCGCACCCCGCTGCCCGCCCGGCTCGGCCGCATCGCCGTGCTCGCCGCCCTCGTCCTCGGCGCCGTGCTCAGCCTGGTGCCCTTCGCCTGGATGCTGATCGCCAGCACCCACAGCAGCTCCGAACTGTTCCACTCCCCACCGCCGTTCCTGCCCGGCGGCAACCTGCTGCGCAACCTGGCGCACCTCCAGGAGACCATCGGCTTCGGCCGGGTGCTGCTCAACAGCCTCGGCATCGCCGTCGTCTACACCGCGCTCAGCTCGCTGCTGTCCGCGATGTGCGGCTACGGACTGGCCAAGTACCGCTTCCGCGGCCGCGGGCTGCTGCTCGCCCTGGTCCTGGCGACCATGATGATCCCCCTGCAGGTACTGCTCGTCCCGCTGTTCCAGATGATGGCCAGCCTCGGCTGGATCGACAGCTACCAGGCCGTGATCGTGCCGTTCCTGGCCAACTCCTTCGGCATCCTGCTGATGCGCCAGGGCTTCCTGGACTTCCCCGACGAACTGCTGGAGTCGGCCCGGATCGACGGCTCCGGCGAACTGCGCACCTTCTACCGGGTCGTCCTGCCCTGCGTGCGGCCCCAGCTGGGCGCGCTGGTGATCTTCACCTTCATGGGCCAGTGGAACAGCTTCATCTGGCCGCTGCTGATGCTCAACACCGAGGACCGGTACACCGTGCCGGTCGCGCTCAACACGCTGACCGGGCTGACCCACGTCGACTACTCCGGCCTGATGCTCGGCTCCTTCCTGGCCACGCTCCCGCTGATGGTGCTCTTCCTGCTCTTTCAGCGGCAGTTCGTGGCCGGCCTGCTGGGCGGAGCCCTGAAAGGATGACGATGGACCGTCTCACCCGGGTGCCCGGCCTGCTGTACGGCGGGGACTGGAACCCCGAGCAGTGGCCCGAGCAGGTGTGGGCCGAGGACGTGAAACTGATGGCCGAGGCCGGGGTCAACCTGGTCACCGTCGGCGTGTTCTCCTGGGCCCGGCTCCAACCCGACGCCCACAGCTGGGACTTCGGCTGGCTGGACCGCCTGCTCGACCTCGTGCACCGGCACGGCATCGCCGTCGACCTGGCCACCGCCACCGCCTCCCCGCCCGCCTGGCTGGTCCGCGCCCGCCCCGAACTGCTGCCGGTCACCGCGGACGGCGTACGGCTGGAGTTCGGTTCGCGCCAGCACTACTGCCCCTCCTCGCCCGCCTACCGGGACGCCGCCGTCCGGCTCACCCGCGCCCTCGCCGAGCGCTACCGCCACCACCCCGCCCTCGCCCTGTGGCACATCCACAACGAGTACGGCGACCACGTCCAGGAGTGCTTCTGCCCCGCCTCGGCCGCCGACTTCCGCCGCTGGCTGCGCGAACGGCACGGTGACATCGAGGAGTTGAACCGCTCCTGGGGCACCGCCTTCTGGTCGCAGCACTACAACTCCTTCGCGCAGATCGAGCCGCCGCGCACCGCGCCCGGCCCGGTCAACCCCACCCAGCTGCTGGACTGGCGCCGGTTCTGCTCGGACGCGCTGCTCGCCCTGCACCGTGCCGAGAAGGCCGTCCTGGACGAGGTCTCGCCCGGCGTCCCGGTCACCACCAACTTCATGTCGATGCTCAAGGCCCTGGACTACTGGGAGTGGAGCCGGCACGAGGACTTCGTCTCCGACGACGCCTACCCCGACCCGGCCGACCCGCGCGCCCACGTCACCGCCGCGATGAACTACGACCTGATGCGCTCCCTCAAGGGCGGCCGCCCCTGGCTGCTGATGGAACAGGCCCCCTCCGCGGTCAGCTGGCGGCCGGTCAACGTGCCCAAGCCCCCCGACCTCCACCGCCTCTGGTCGCTCCAGGCACTGGCCCGCGGCGCCGACGGAGTGCTGCACTTCCAGTGGCGCGCCTCGGTGGCCGGAGCCGAGAAGTTCCACAGCGCGATGCTCCCGCACCGGGGCACCGCCTCGCGCGGCTGGCGGGAGACCCTCCGCCTCGGCGCCGACCTGCGCCGCCTCGGCGAGATCGCCGGCAGCCGGCTGCGCGGGCAGGTGGCCGTCCCGCTCGACTGGGACAGCTGGTGGGCGCTGGAACTGGACGACCACCCCTCCGCCCGGATGCGCTGGCTCGACTTGCTCCGCCCGTGGTACGCGGCGCTGTACGAGCGCGGCGTCACCGTCGACTTCGTCCCGCCCACCGCCGCACTCGACGGCTACCCGCTGGTGCTCGCCCCCAACCTGTACCTGCTCGACACCGCCACCGCGGACCGGCTCACGGCCTACGTGCGGGGCGGCGGCCGACTGGTCTGCGGCCCGTTCAGCGGCATCGCCGACCGGCACGACCACATCCACCCCGGCGGACACCCCGGGCCGCTGCGCGAGCTCCTCGGCATCGTGGTGGACGAGCACTGGCCGATCCCGGACGGCGCGACCACCACCCTCGTCCTCGCCCCGGACGGCACCGGGCTGCGGGCCGAACACTGGAGCGAGTGGATCGAGACCGAGGCCGCCGAGGCCGTCGCCCACTACGACTCCGGCGAGCTGGCCGGCCTCCCGGCCGTCACCCGCAACCGCCTGGGCGCCGGCAGTGCCTGGTACCTGAGCTGCCACCTCGGCGCCGACACCGGCCCGGTGCTCGACCTGGCACTCGCCGAAGCCGGAGTGGGCGCCGAACCGCCCGGCCTGCCCGAGGACGTCGAGGCCACCCGCCGCGACGCCGCCGACGGCACCGGCTACCTCTTCCTGCTCAACCACGCCCGGACCGAACGCCGCGTCCCGCTGCGCACACCCGGCACCGACCTGCTCACCGGCACCGAAGCCGCCGAAGCCGTCACCCTCGCGCCGCTCGGCGCCGCCGTCCTCCGCCTCCCCGCCGCCCAGGAGCGAGCATGAACCCGCTGACCCGCCGCCACTTCCTGGCCGGCTCCGCCGCCCTCGCCGCGGCCGGCACCCTCACCGCCGCCCCGGCCGCCCACGCGGACACCCCCGGCGCGGACGCACGGCCGGACGAGCGCTACGCCGACGTCCTCGACCTGCACGGCACCCCGACCCAGGCCTAC
Source organism: Kitasatospora sp. NPDC005856 (assembly GCF_040629945.1). Classification (NCBI taxonomy): domain Bacteria; kingdom Bacillati; phylum Actinomycetota; class Actinomycetes; order Kitasatosporales; family Streptomycetaceae; genus Kitasatospora; species Kitasatospora sp. NPDC005856. The sequence goes on from NZ_JBEXWT010000003.1 coordinate 101,256, forward strand.
CCCGGCGACGCCCGCGGCAACAACCCGATCACCGTCTTCGCCGACCTCGGCGCCTGGCACGCCTACGCCCTGCCCCGCCCGGCCGACCGGCCCGGCGGCTTCACCGGCCCGCTGTACCTCGCCCAGGAATACCCCTGGTGGCTCAGCGACGGCCTGACCCGCCTCCAGCTCACCGAACAGGGCCGCCCCCTGGACCTCACCGCCGGCGCCCCCGCGCGCGGCACCTCGATGCCCGGCCTGCTCCGGCTGACCCACGACCTCGGTGACGGCCTCACCCTCACCCTCGAACTGCGCTTCGCCGGCAACCGCACCGCGCTGCTCCGGGCCCGCCTCGCCAACACCGGCCCGGCCGTACGGAGCCTGGCCGCCGCCTGGACCGGCCGGCTGCTGCGCCCCGCCACCGGCCCGCAGCGCGAGGCGCCGAAACTCGTCGCCGCCGAACGCGGCGTGGAAGTGCGCCTCGCCGAGGTCCGGCAGACCTGGGACTACCTCACCGACGGCACCGAGTGCTTCGCCGTCCGCCACGCGCGGCCCGTGCGGGTCGTGCTGAGCGCCGACGGCGACGGCCACCTCACCGAACTCACCGAGCCGCTACGGCTGGCACCGGGGGAGAGCCGCAGCCTGGACTGGACCGAGAGCTACACCTTCACCGCGGCCGAGTACGCCCGGGCGGCGAAGGAGGCCGACGCCGCGCTGCGCGCCCCGGAGCGGGTCGCCGCGGAGGGCACCGCCCGCTGGCACGGGTACGTCACCCGTGCCACCGAGGGCGTGCCCGCCGCCCGCCGGCGCACCGCCGTCAAGTGCGTGCAGACCCTGGTCACCAACTGGCGCAGCCCGGCCGGGATGATCCGGCACGACGCCGTCACCCCCACGCTCTCCTACAAGTGGTTCAGCGGGGTCTGGGCCTGGGACACCTGGAAGCAGGCCGTCGGCACCGCCGCCTTCGCCCCCGGCCTGGCCGCCGACCAGATCCGGGCGGTCTTCGACCACCAGAAGCCGACCGGCTCGCCGGACGCCGGCATGGTCCCCGACTGCGTCTTCTACAACGACCCCGGCACCGGCGGAGGCAACTGGAACGAGCGCAACTCCAAGCCCCCGCTGGCCGCCTGGGCCGTCTGGGAGGTCTACCGGCGCAGCGGCGACCGCGCCTTCCTGCGGGACATGCTGCCCAGGCTCACCGCCTACCAGGACTGGTGGTACCGCACCCGGGACCACCTCGGCGAGGGCCTGTGCGAGTACGGCGCCACCGTGGACCCGGCCAACGCCACCGCCGAGGACTGCCGGGAGGCGGCGGCCTGGGAGTCCGGCATGGACAACGCCCCGCGCTTCGACGCCGCCGCCGTCGTCCCCAACCGCGACGCGAACGGGACCCTGCTCGGCTGGTCGCTCGACCAGCGCTCGGTCGACCTCAACGCCTACCTGGCCGCCGACCACCGCCACCTGGCGCTGATCACCGCCGAACTGGGCGACCGGCCCGCCGCCGAACGGCTGCGCGCCCGCGCCGACCGGATCGACGCCGCCGTGCGGGACACCATGTACGACCCGGCCGACGGCTGGTTCCACGACACCGACCTGGCCACCGGCGCCCGGCTCACCGCCCGCGGCCGCGGCATCGAGGGCGCGATCCCGCTCTGGTCCGGCACCGCCACCGCCGCCCAGGCCCGCACCGTCCGCCGGCTGCTGCTCGACCCGGCGGAGTTCGGCACCGCCATGCCGTTCCCCACGGTGGCCCGCAGCTCGCCGTCCTTCGACCCGGCCGGCTACTGGCGCGGCCTGGCCTGGCTCGACCAGACCTACTTCGCCGTCGAGGGCCTGCGCCGGTACGGCTGGGAGCAGGACGCCCGCCGCACGGTCGAGCGGCTGCTGGCCACCGCCGGCGGGCTGGCCGGGGACGGCCCGGTGCGGGAGAACTACGACCCGCTGACGGGGGAGGGGCGCAGCTCGACCAACTTCAGCTGGTCGGCGGCGCTGCTGCTGCTCCTGCTGCGCACCTGAGCGACTTTGGCTCCGGGCCGTCCGACCAGGCATGATCGGGGCATGGTCGAACGAGTCATTGCAGCGTGTGACGGAGCAGCCAAGGGCAACCCCGGTCCGGCGGGCTGGGCCTACGTGGTCGCGGACGCCGGCGGGGCGCCCCAGCGCTGGCAGGCCGGCGCGCTCGGGCACAGCACCAACAACGTGGGCGAGCTGACGGCGCTCCGGCAGCTGCTGGCCGCGACGGACCCGGCGGTGCCGCTGGAGGTGCGGCTGGACAGCACCTACACCCGCGACTCGGTGACCAAGTGGCTGAAGGGCTGGAAGCGCAACGGCTGGAAGACGGCGGCCGGCAAGCCGGTCGCCAACCAGGAGCTGATCCAGGCGATCGACGCCCTGCTGGAGGGCCGGGACGTCACCTTCGTGTACGTGCCGGCCCACCAGGTGGACGGCGACCCGCTGAACGCCATCGCCGACAAGGCCGCCAGCGACGCCGCCCGCACCCAGCAGGACGCCTCGGGCACCGCCGCCGACCTGCCGGTCCCCGACCCGGCCGCCGCCACCAAGGCGCCCAGGGCGCGCTCCGCCCGGCCGGCCGGTTCCTCCTCCGCCGCGGCCGGCGGCGGTGCCGCCAAGCGCGGCGGAGGCTCGCGCACCCTGAACGCCCGCTTCCCCGGCACCTGCCCGTGCAGCCGCCCGTACGCCAAGGGTGACAAGATCACCAAGGTCGGCAGCTCCTGGGGGCACCCGGAGTGCGCCGCCGCCCACGCCTGACGGCGGGGACGTTCGGGCCCGGGATCAGGTACGTCCGTACGTGAGACCGGGTGCGCCGAGGCCGCCGGGCCGCCGGGCGGCCGGTGACCGCGCCCCGGGTGCGGTCGGACGCGGACCGGGAACGCGCGACCGGTCGAGAATGCGGGACCGGGTCGGAAACGCGGGACCGGCCGACCGCTGGTGGGCGGTCGGCCGGTCCCGGGTGGAGATCAGGCCTTGGGCGGGGTGGCCTCCTGGGCGATCTCCTTGATGTCCTCGTAGGTCAGGCCCGCCTTGTTGAAGGCACGCGCCTCGGTCGCCGTGATGCCGAGCCCGGCGAGCTCCTTGAGCTGGGCGTCGGTCAGCGGCGGGGCGATCGGGAGGTCGCCGAGGTCCTCGGGGTCGAGGCCCTCCTCGGCGGCCCCGGCGGTCAGGCCGAGCACCGCGTCCTTCAGCTGCTCGTTGGTCACCTTGACCGCGTCGCCCGGCACCTGGACGTTCGGGGCCGCCTGGTTGAAGGCGAGCTTCACCGGGAAGTTGACGCCCGGCTCGACCTTGTCGGCGAGCTGGGCGAGGTCGAAGGTGGCGGAGGAGAAGGCGCCGTTCTTCAGGTAGAGGTCGACGCCGATCCGGCGGTCCGGCACGTCGCTCGGGGCCTTGTCCGGGAACCCGCCCAGCTGCTTGGGGAACTTGGTGGACAGCGGCTTGACGGCCTTGTACATCTCGTCCACCAGCTGTCGGGCCGGGGCGCTGACCCAGAGGTGCTCGGTGCCGTCCTTCTTGCCCTTGTCCTCGTACGTGACGGTGCGGCCGAGCACGTCCTTGATCGAGTTGAGGAGCTGCTTGCCGAGCTCCGGGTCGGCGGTCGGCGCGGTGCTCGGAGCGGCCTTGTCGCCGTCGGACTCCTTCGCCTGGTCGGCGAGCGCCTGGAGGTCGAAGGACACCCACTTGCCGGCCAGCACGTCCCCGAGCGGCTTCATCGAGTCGGGCAGGTCCGTGCGGAGCTCGTCCACCGTGGACGGGTCCTCGCCGGCCAGCTTCATCAGGCCCTTGGCGTCGGCGTGCAGGTACCCCGTGGCGTCGACCTGGCGGTACTCCAGCAGCGCGGTGCCGCTGCGGTCGGCGAGCAGGTAGGAGACGCGCACCGACTTGTCGAGCGTCAGGTCGGTGTTCTTGCCCGCCTGGCCGGCGTTCTTGAAGGCCTCGATCTCCTTGAGCGGCTTGTCGGCGGAGACCGCGACCGAGATCGAGAGGCCGGAGATGGCCTTGGCGGTCTTCTCGTCCATGTCGTTCCTGCCGCCCCGGGCGGAGCCGACGAGCCCGCTGGCGCCCTTGTGCTCGCCGGAGTTGGCGAACGCGGCGACCTGCTCGGGGGTGGCGTCGATGGAGAGGGTGAACCCGGCCGACTTGCCGTCACGGACCTTGTCGAAGGCCTTCGACACCTTCTGCGCGGCGGACAGCTGCTCGACGGTGCCGCAGGCGGTGAGGCCGGTGGCGAGCACGGAGGCGGTGACGGCGACGGGCATCGCCCCACGGGCGGCCTTGCGGATGGCGGTGTTGATGGTGCGACTCCTGTTGATCGGGCCCGCTCGACGAAGCGGACCGGTCCCTCCCCTGCGACGTGCAACGTCACAGCGCCTGCACATGTGATCACATTATCGGCAAGTGGTCATCCGCATTTTTGGCCGGGACTTTAACCACTTCGGCCAAGAGCATGACCAAAAGCCGTAAAACCTCCCCTCGGAAGCCTGCCGCGCGGTCGCCTCCCTCCCGCTGGGCTGCCCCCGGGCGGGCCGGCGAGGACTCCCGTCGGCGGGGGAATTCCCGGATTTCCCGCACACGAGCCGGTCGCCGTTCGTACCATCGGCTCGGTCCGGGCCCCGCTGGAGTGGACGCCGGGCCGTCGGGGCTGCGGGAGGGATCGATGGGGCCTGTGGGCTGGATCGTGGTGGTCGTGCTGGCGGTCGCCACCGGGGTGCTCTGGCTGATGCTGCGCTACCCCGGGGGGTGGCGGTACGCCTTCACCGCGGAGTACGCCGACAACCGGCGTGACCTGGACGCCGCCCGCGGCCGGCTCCGCGCACTGGAGCACGAAGCCAGGCGCGAACGGGACCGGGCCCGTTCCGGGATCACCGCGGCCGAGCAGGCGCACCAGGACCGGGTCGGCCGGGCCCGGGAGCACCTCGACCGGCTCCGCTCCCCGGCCCGCGGCGACCTGCGCTCCTCACTCGGTGACGGCCTGCGGCTGTACGACCGGGCGCTGGAGGTGACGACTCAGGGGCGCACCGCGGAGTACCCGCTGCACGAGGTCTCGCTCCGCGACGAGTACTCGCGCGAGGAGGGCCACGTCTACGTCTCGCTGCCGACCGGCCGTCAGCAGATGGTGACCGTCCCGCTGGAGGAGACACCCCAGGCCGAGGTGCGGAAGTTCGTCGTCGAGGTGTTCAACGCCGTCACCGACGCCAAGGCGGCCGCGGTCGAACGCCTGGCACTCGTGCCCCGGGCCGAGGCCGACGTGCGCGAGGCGGAGGCGGACACGGCCGGTCAGGAGGAAGCCCGTCGGGAGCTCGCCGAACTCCTGGCCCGCCAGGAGTCGGACACACGCATTCCGCAGGCGCGCCGTGAGCTGGACGCGGAACGGGACCGCTGGCAGCGGCTCACCGGCAGCCGACCGCGGTAGCACCGGCGGGCGGGGGGAGCGGGGCGCCCGCCGGCCCGGCGTGGGGCCCGTGCCCGCGCCGGGTCCTCTGCCGACGGCGAAGTCCGGCCCGGCCGGGGTCCGATCCTCACTACAGTCCGTCCCATGACGACGGTCACCACACGCACGGTCGAGTACCCGGCCGACGGAATGACGATGATCGGGCACCTCGCGCTGCCCGCCGGCGCAGGGCGCCGCCCCGGGGTCCTGATCGGGCCCGAAGGGCCGGGCCTGAGCGACGTCCTGCGCCGACGGGCCGACGCCCTCGCCGAACTGGGCTACGTCGCCCTGGCCTTCGACCTCCACGGAGGACACTGGTTCACCGACCCGCAGGAGATGCTGGCGCGCGTCATGCCGCTGCTCGCCGACCCCGACCGGATGCGGGACATCGGCCACGCAGCCCTCGACGTGCTGCGCGCCGAACCGCGGACCGACCCGGGCCGCATCGCCGCCATCGGCTACGGCACCGGGGGCGCCATCGCGGTGGAACTCGGGCGCGCCGGCGTCGACCTGCGGGCGATCGGGACGATCAACGGATTCACCACCGGCAGGCCGGGCGAGGCGGCGCGCATCCGCTGTCCCGTCTGGGCCGGGGTCGGGTCGGAGGACCCGATCATGCCCGCCGAGCGACGGGAGGCCTTCACCGCCGAGATGCAGGCCGCGGGCGTCGACTGGCGCCTCGTGGTCTACGGCGGGGCCGAGCACGCCTTCCACCACCCGACGGTCGATCACGCCGTGCTCCCCGGCGTGGGCCACCACCCGCTGCACGCCCGGCGGGCCTGGCACGACGTCCTCGGCCTGCTCGCCGAGTGCCTGCCCGTGGAGGAGTGAGCCGCGCCGTGACGCTCTGAGTGCCGTGGCCGGCCCGCCCCGCCCGTCCGCGGTTCGGACGGGCGGGGCTCCGGGGCTACACGGTGCCGGCGATCCAGCCGATGGTCTCGGAGGTGTGCGGCCCGTCGGACAGCGCCCGGCCGGAGCCCACGAGTTCGTTCAGGCGGATCTTGAAGCCGGTGGTGGTGACGTCGGCGATCCGCAGGCCCGGGGTGTCGGGGCCGTTGAAGGTCTGGACGAACGGGACGACGATCACCGTCGTGTTGTCGGGGAAGGGCGTGGGGAAGGTGACCTGGGTGAAGGTCGACGTGGCGCCGCCGCTCAGCTCCGAGGCGTTGGCGGAGTTCAACTGCAGCTTGCCGGTCTGGATCAGGCTCATCTTTTCTGCCTTTCGCTCGACTGCCGTCGGCCGTCAGGCCGGGCGCGGTTGACGGGCGCGGGCTCGACGGCGCGGGAACTGCCTCCGTGCGGAGCAGCCGTGGGTGGGATGCCCGCTTGGATCCGTGTTTAGCGCGGATGGTGCCGGTTCGGGGCGTGCGCAACCGACTGCCACGGGTCGACGCGGCCCACCCCTCGCGGGGCCGGGGGCTCGCCCGCGGCGGGCCCCGGCTGGGCCTCGCACGGGGTCGGACCACCGACCGGGCCGGCAGCCTGGCAAAGGGCTCGCAAACGGCAGCTCCCGGGCTCTCGTGCCCGTCGCCATCCTTGTGTGACGGGTTCTCCCGGGGCGGCGGCCCGTGCGGGCGGTGCGTGCCTGCCGTGTGCAGGAGTTGGCGAAAACGTGCCCATGCCGCGGCGGCCGGGTTGACCGTGGGCACGACCCGAGGGTTGGCTCGGCCGGAGCGAAGGGGAGGGGAACCCATGAGGACGACGACGGTACGGGTGGTCTGTGCGCTGGCGGCGGCGCTGCTGGCGGGTACCGGGGCACCGGCGGCGCACGCCCGGACCGCGCCCGCGTCCGCCTCGGCTTCCGCGCCCGCGTTCGTGGCGACCGGCGGCGACCCGGTGCGGGTGAACGTGAGCTCCGACGGCGCGCCCGCCGACGACTGGTCCGAGCCGCTCGGGTTGAGCGCGGACGGCCGCTACGCCCTGTTCACCTCGCTGGCCTCGAACCTGGTGTCCGGCGACACCAACCGCCTCTACGACGTCTTCGTCCGCGACCTGTGGACGCGGCGGACCGAGCGGGTCAGCCTCGCCGACGACGGCGCCCAGCTGAGCGGCTCCAGCAGCCAGGCGGCGATCAGCGCCGACGGCCGGTACGTCGCCTTCAGCAGTGACGCCGTCAACGCCGTTGCCGGGCACGACAGCGGGCGCACCGACGTCTACGTCCGCGACCGCGTCACCGGCCGGACCGAGTTGGTCACCGCCGGCACCGGCACCGGGAACTCCGTCAGCCCCGCGATCAGTGCCGACGGCCGGTACGTCGCCTACTCCTCGGACCGCGCCGACCTCGCCCCCGGGGCGCGGGAGGGCACCGCCAACATCTACCTGACGGACCGCCGGACCGGCACCACCCGCCTGGTCACCGCCGGGCGGGGCGGCGCTCCCGCCGACGGCGGCTCGGTGGAGCCCTCGCTCAGTGCCGACGGCCGGACCGTCGCCTTCCGTTCGAAGGCGGCCAACCTGCCGGTGGCGACCCAGGCCACCCCGCCGACCCCGGCCGCGCCGCTCGTCGCGGCGCTCCCGAAGCCGCCGCCCACCCGGCAGCTGTTCCCGCTCTACGTCTACGACGCCCGCACCGGCCGGATCGAGGGCGCGAGCATCGACCCGAGCGGCGCCCTGCGCGACGCCGCGCGCCAGGGCCGGCTGAGCCCGGACGGGCGGTACGCGCTGTTCCGGGTGTTCCAGCCGGACCAGGGCGGGACCAGGGTCGCGCTCCACGCCCGCGATCTGCGCACGGGTACGGTGACGGAGGTGGCGCCCGCGGGCACCCAGCCGGCCGTCGTCACGGCGGACGACCGCTGGGTCTACTTCGTCTCGGACGCCGCCGGCCTGGTGCCCGAGGACACCGACGCCGCCCCGGACCTCTTCCGCCGGGATCTGCGGACCGGCCGGATCGAGCGGGTCGCCCAGGGTGTCGGCCCGTCCTTCGCTCCGGCCGTGGACGCGCTCGGCGTGACCGCGCTGTACGGCGCCCTGGACGGCACGCGAGCCGACGTCCTGGTGCGCTACCTGCCGCCCCGCTGACCGGCCGCGCCGCCCGGCTCCCGCAGGGTGCGGCGTGCCGCGACCAGGACGAGGAGGCTCCACAGGGCGGCCAGCGCGGCCGTCACGTAGACGCCGGTGCGGCGGAAGTCGAGGTCCTCGTCGAGCGGGACGGGCGGGGCCCAGCCCGCCGGGTCGACCAGCACGTTCTCGGTGTCGCCCACGTCGTACGCGCCCGAGCAGCCGTATCCGCCGACCTTGGCGTGCGGGAGCGGCTGGCCGTCGGCGCGGCGGATGTCGCAGGTCCAGCTGACGGTGCCGCTCCTGTCCTTCGCGCTGTGGGCCGCGGTGACCACCACCGCGGTCTCCACCCCGCGCTGCGCCATGAGCTGGGCGCGGATGCTCGGCGTCGGCAGCGCCAGCAGCAGCACGCCGAACAGGACGGCCGGCCAGATGATCCAGCCGCGGGGCCGGACGAAGCCGAGCCCGATGATGCCCGCCGAGAGCACCACGAACGCCAGGATGCCGCAGGGCAGTTGGTAGTCCGGGTTGCTGCCGAGCGCTGCCAGCCCGACCATCAGCACCGGGGTGAGCAGCCCGGTCAGCCACGCCGTCCGGCGGACCGCCTTGGGCGAGAGCTGTGGCGCCGGGCGCCGGCGGACCCGCTTCGGGCGCGGGACCACCCCCTCGGCGAGCGGCCTCTTCTGCTTCTTCCTGTTCTTCCCGCCGGTCATGCTCTCCCCGTTCGGTGGTGCGGTCCCGTGCTTGCGACAGTGTGACGGCTGCTGCGGACATCCGAACAGCCGAGGGGGAACTCCCGTCCGCCCCGGGTCAGTTCCGTCCGAGGGCGGCCTGCTCCAGGTCGAGGTCGCGCTGCAGCACCCGCAGTGTGGTGTCGCTGATCCGGTGCTCCTCGTAGAGCCGGTGCAGCCGGTCGTTCTGCACCGCGATCACCTCGTGGCGCAGCTGGCGGTAGGCGGCGTCGGCCGTGTTGCCGTCGGGGGCCCCGGGGGTGCGGTCGAGGCGGGCGGTGAGGCCGCGGCGGACCCGGTCGACGGCGGTGTCGGGGACGGCCTCCAGCTCGGCCAGGCCCTCGACGTGGTCGAGTGCGGCGCGGTTGAGCTCGTCCCGGGCCTCGTCCTCCTCGCGGGCGGTGTGCTCGGGCGCCAGCGCGAGGCCGGAGCGGTGGACCACGGCGGCGAGGGTGAGTCCCTGGACGACCAGGGTGAGCACCACGACGGAGGTGGTGAGCACCAGTACGAGCGGCCGCCCGGCGAGCGGTCCGCCGTCGTGGTCGAGCAGCGGGATCGACAGGGCGGCGGCGAGTGGCATCACGCCCCTGGTGCCGGCCCAGGTGACCACCCCGGCGACCCGCCAGGAGAGCCGTCCCCGGCTGGGCTTGACGGTGCGGGTCAGCGGCAGTGTCCAGAGCACCCGGACGGCGATCAGCACCGCGGCCAGCGCGAGCGCCTGGAGCGGCCACCAGCCGGTGCCGGCGGGCAGGTCGCGGACCAGGGCGGGCAGTTCCAGGCCGACGATCGCGAACACGACGCTCTCCAGCAGGAACACCACCACCGCGGACACGGCGTGCAGCTGGAGCCGGATGTGCGCGTCGGTGAGCCGGTGCCCGGAGCGGCCGAGCAGGACCCCGGCGACTACCACCGAGGTGACGCCCGAGGCATGCGCGGACTCCGCCAGGACGTACGCCGCGTACGGGGTGACCAGGGCGATCACCGTCTCCAGCACCGGGTCGGTGGTGCGCCGGCGCAGCAGTCCGACCAGCGTGGCGACGGTGGCGCCGACCAGGCTGCCGCCCCCGCCGAGCAGCAGCAGTTGGCCGACGGCCCCGGGAAGGTCGACGGCGCCGCCGACGGCGACGGCTATCCCGACCGCGACCTTGAACAGCACCAGTGAGGTCGCGTCGTTGAACAGGCTCTCCGCCTGCACCAGCACCTGGACCCGGCCAGGCAGGGCGAGGCGGCGGCCGAGCGCGGTGACGGCCACCGGGTCGGTGCTGGAGAGCACGGCGCCGAGCACGAAGGCCATCGCGGGTGGCAGCCCGGCGACGGTGACGGCGGCGAAGCCGACCGCGGCGGCGGAGGCGAAGACCAGTCCGAACGAGAGCACGGTGACCGGCCGCCACACCGCTCGCAGGTCGCGCAGCGAGAGATCCTCGGCGGAGGAGTGCAGCAGTGGTGGCAGCACCACCAGGCCGATCACCTCCGGCGGCACGTGCAGTGCGGGCACCCCGGGGACGAGGGCGACGACGATTCCGGCCAGGACCAGCAGTGAGGGCGCGGGCACCCGCCATCGCCGGGCGAAGGTGGCCACACCGGTGGCCAGGACGACCAGGACGAGAACGATTCCCACGGCGTGCATCTGCTCAGGACCCATCGCGACAGCGGGGTCGTCGCGGCACGGATCGCCGCGTCGTCCCCCGAGCCGACCAGACTTCCCGGCACACCGCAGGTCATCTTATCGGCGTTTTTGCGCAGCTCGGCAGAGTGCCGGTCCGGAACGGGCGCGGTGACCGCCCGTCAGGCCCGCGCGACGGTGTTACCGACGAGTTCACCGAATGCTCGCCCGATGTCTTGCGGACCGTGTCGACGGCCAAGTTGGATACACAACATCCCTTGACCCGACGGGTCCACGACAACGCCCTCACGGAGGCCCGATGCCCCTGTCGTCCGTTCGCCGCGTCCTCGCCGCCGGCGCCACCGCCACCGTCCTCGCCGTGCTCGGCGCCGTCCCGGCCTCGGCCGAGACCGCCCCCACCACCGCGCCTCCGCTCGACGTGCTGACGTACAACACGTTCCTGATGAGCACCTCGCTCTACCCCAACTGGGGCCAGCAGTACCGGGCGCAGGCCATCGCCTCGGCGGACTTCTTCCAGGGCCACGACGTGGTCGTGCTGGAGGAGGCCTTCGACAACTCGGCCTCCGACGCGCTGACCGCCAAGGCCTCGGCCGCCTACCCGTACCACACGCCGGTCGTCGGCCGCTCCACCAGCGGCTGGGACGCCACCTCCGGCAGCTACAGCTCCACCACCGCCGAGGACGGCGGCGTCACCCTGCTCAGCAAGTGGCCGATCCTGCGCAAGGAGCAGTACGTCTTCAAGGACGCCTGCGGCTCGGACTGGTTCTCCAACAAGGGCTTCGTCTACGCCGTCCTGGACGTCGACGGCCGCCGCACCCACGTGGTCGGCACCCACCTCCAGTCCACCGACTCGGGCTGCGCGAGCGGCCAGGCGGCGGACATCCGGGCCAAGCAGCTCACCGCGATGCGCTCCTTCCTGGACGCCAAGCGGATCCCCGCCGACGAGCCGGTCCTGGTCGCGGGCGACCTGAACATCGACTCCCACGGCCCCGAGTACCAGGCGCTGCTGACCAACGGCAACCTCGCCCCGGCCTCCGCCCGCACCGGCTGGCCGTACTCCTTCGACACCGTCGACAACTCCGTCGCCGCCTACCGCTACCCGGGCGAGCCCAAGGAGGACCTCGACTACGTGCTCTACCGGGCCGACCACGCCCGCCCGCAGCAGTACACCAATCAGGTGGTCCGGGTGCACAGCACGCCCTGGACGGTGAGCAGTTGGGGCAAGAGCTACACCTACACCGACCTCTCCGACCACTACCCGCTCGCCGCGCACTGACGGCCCGGACCCTCCGGGGGTGTGGGATGCGTCACCCATGAGGCCGCGCACGCGGTTCGGCCCCTTACGATCCTGAACGCCGAGTTCGGGCGCCGTCGTACCACGGCGGCGCCCGACCGGCAGTCAGCGATCCGGCCCGAGGAGAAGCGCACGTGACCACCCCCATCGCCGCGCCCGACAGCTACTACCAGCGCACCGGCGAGCACAGCTACAAGCCCACCGTGCAGGCGCAGGGCGCCTGGCATCCCGACGAGCAGCACTTCAGCCCGCTCGGCGGCCTGATCGTGCACGCCATCGACCGCCACCGGGCCGACCACCAGCAGGCCGGCCGCGCCGCCGACGGCCTGGCGCTGGCCCGGATCAGCTACGACATACTCGGCCTGATCGCCCTCGACGAGTTCGAGATCACGGTGGAGACCGTCCGCCCCGGGCGCACCATCGAGCTGGTCGAGGCCACCGTGGTGATCGGCGGGCGCGCCGTGGTGCGGGCCCGTGCCTGGTTCCTCGCCCAACTGGACACCACCGCCGTCGCCGGCACCCACGACGAGTCGCTGCCCGGGCCTGAGGAGTTCGAGCCCTGGGCGATGTCCGGGCTGTGGGGCGGCGGTTACATCGCCTCGATCGACGTCCGCCGCCGGGAGACCGCCCCCGGCCGCGCCGCCGCCTGGATCTCCAGCCCGGTCGAGCTGGTCGCCGGGGAGCCCAGCGGCCCGCACGCCTCCTTCGTCACGCTGGTGGACACCGCCAACGGCATCGCGGTGCGGCAGGACCCCACCGCGTGGATGTTCCCCAACACCGACCTGACGATCCACTTCCACCGCCGCCCCGAGGGCCGCTGGACGGGCCTGGACACGAGCGTCAGCTTCGGCCCGGCCGGGCACGGCGTCACCAGCACCGTGCTGCACGACGTCCACGGCCCGCTGGGCCGCGCCGAGCAGATCCTCACCGTCCGCCCGCTGAGCGGGAGCTGACGCGGCCGGCGGAGCCGACGGACCGGGCGGAGCCCGAGGGGTCGACGGATCGGGCGCCGCCGCCCGGGTGTCGGGCGGCGGCGCCGTCGGGGCGGGCCGTGCTCAGCCCGGCAGCGAGTCCATGAAGGAGCTCACCGAGAAGACCGCCTTGCCCGGGCCCGCCGGGCCGTAGCCGGGCGGGGAGGACAGGCCGAACTCCTCCAGGGTGGCCCGGTAGGTCTGCAGCAGCCGGATGTGGTACTCCAGCGGCGCGCCCTGCGGGTTGGCCTTGCCGAGCGGGGTGGTGGGCTCGGGGCACCAGGTGGTGAAGCGCGGCACCACGCCACGGGACATGAAGAAGCGCAGGCCCTCCTCGGTGGAGGCGATCGCCTCGTCCACCGTGGTGAAGCCGAAGGGCTCGGCCATCTCCACGCCCGCGACGAAGTTGGGGATCACGTTCTCCGGGCCGAACACCTCGGTGGAGTCGAGGATCCGGCGGTGCCACTCGTCCCGGCCGACGTAGCGCTCCTTGCCCGGGCAGTAGAGCTCGAACAGCCGCTTGTCCCACACCTCGAAGTTGGGGTGGTAGATCCGCACGCCGTAGTCGTGGAAGCGCTGGACGTCCTCGCGCGGCAGCGCCTGGGCCACCACCTTGCCGATCCAGCGGCCGGGGAAGCGCTCCTCGATGGCCTTGGCGTACTGCCCGTAGAAGTCGGCCTCGTCCCGGCCACCGACGTGCGAGGTGATCGCCCCGCCGGTGAGGGTGTACGCCTGGGAGGCGCGGGCGGTGTCGTACCGGTCGATCAGCGCCAGTGCCTCCAGCACCTCCTCGACCGGCTTGACCCCGGTGTACGGGCGGCCGGCGGCCTTGTGCTGGCGCCAGTTGTGGTTGATGTCGCAGTACTGGCACTCCTCCTTGGCGCCGAAGTACTGGCACACCCGGAACACCGTGAGGTAGATCAGGTAGCCCCACTGGATGGTCGGGGCGACCTCCATCACCGACTTCCCGTTGGCCAGCGTGTGCCGGTAGTAGTCCGGCATCGGCGGCAGGCCGACATCGGCGATCCGCGTGCCGTCCAGGTAGAGGCCGAGCGTGCCGTCCTCGCCCGCGCCGACCCGGTAGGGCGAGTCCGGGTTCACCCGCACCGACACCACCGTGCGGCGCAGCCCGTACGGCCCGCCGGTCAGCACGATCTCCTCCGGCGGCCGGTTGAGCGCGGCGGCGCCCAGCTCGGGCAGGGTGCGGTGGTCGAAGGAGAAGATGAAGTACGACTTCGGCTTGACCTCACCGCTCCCGTCGGCGCTGCCGCTGAGGGCCGATTCGTCGAAGGCCATGCCGCCGCGCAGCAGGTCCTCCTTGATCACCGCCTCCCGGGGCACGTCGGGATAGCGCTCCATGAGCTGCTCGACGAGTGCGGTGCGGCTGCGGGCCTGGCTCTCCATGCGCTGGTCTTCCTTCCTGGCCCCGTCCTCACGGCGCCCAGCCCATTCTGGTCCTCCTCACGGATGCGGTCGTGCACCGGGCCCGGAGCTGATCGCCCGGGCCGTGGTGCTTGGCCGGATCGCGCCTCCGCCCGCCGGTCGAGGGTCGGGGCCGGACGGCCGGGACACCCAGGGCCTGCGGTGACGGGCTTCGGCTCGCGGCCCCCGGCCTCATCGGTGGGGTCGATCCGGTTCGGCGGCCGCGGGCGGGCGGGCGAGGATGAGATCGCCGGCGCGGGCGAGGACCTCGGCGCGGGTGCGGCCGGGGTGGTCGGCGGCGAGGAAGTGGTTGCCGATGGCCACGCAGAAGGCCAGCAGGCTACGGGCCTCGATCTCGTCCGGGTCGGTGCAGACGGTGCCGATCGCCTCGCGCAGCAGGGCCATGCGGGTGTTGTCCACGCGGCGCAGGCGCTCGGCGACGGTCCGGTCCCGGCGGGCCCAGTCGCGGACGGCCAGATCGATGGGGCGCAGGCGCTCGGAGAAGGTGAGCTGCCCGGCCAGGCGCGCCTTGTCCCGGGTGTCCCCGTCCTCGTGCGCGATCCGGTCGAGGACCTCGTCGGTGGCCTCGCGCTCCCAGGTGTCCAGCATCTCCGTCAGCAGCGCGTCGCGGTCGGCGAAGTAGCCGTAGAACCCGCCCTTGGTCACGCCGAGGGACTTGGCCAGGGCCTCGACGCGGACGGCGTCCACGCCGCCCGAGGCCAGCGTCCGCAGGCCTTCCTCGACCCACTTCTCACGGGGTGTGCGCAACGCGCCCATGGGGTGACCCACCTCACGATCCAGCCCGTTGTACGGTGCCGTACATCGGATCTAACCTGCCGTTATACGGAATCGTACAATTCCTGGAGGGCACCGTCATGTCGGTCGGTTTCATCGCGTACCACTACCCCGCGCCCGAGCACGTCGAGGAGTTCGTCGGCCGCTGCCACCGGGTCCGCGCGGTGCTGCTCCCGCAGCCGGGATTCCTGCGCGCCGAGGTCTGGGTCACCCCCGAGGGCGACGCCGTCGTCACCACCGGCGAGTTCGACTCCCAGCAGGCGTTCGAGGGGGCGTTCGCCGCCGTGGTCCGCGACGCGGCCGACGAGGTGGTGTTCGACGAGCGCGAGGTCAGGCCCCGACTGGTCCACACCCTGCTGTCGCGGTGACGGAGGCCGGGAGGGCGTCGTCGCCGGAGCGGATCCGCTGCAGCAGCGGGACGGCCGAGGCGAGCAGGTCCTGGTTGCGGCCGAGGACGTCACGCCTGGTCAGCCGGTGCAGGGCGGCGGCCGCCACGCCGAAGTCCTCCAGCGGGACGCCGGCGCTCGCCCCGGCCCGGGTGGCGCGGCGCAGGGCGACGCGGAACCCGGCCCCGCGCGGCAGGGCGGGCAGCAGCTCGGGCAGCCAGACGCTCAGCAGCTCGTACGTCCACACGTTGGCACCGCCGGCGCCGGTGGTCGCGGCGGTCCCGAGCACCGGCACGGGCCCGCCGTCCGTCGCGGCGTCCGTCCCGGCCCTCGCTCCGTTGTCCGCGAATCCGGCGGCGAAGACGTCGGCGGCCGAGTACGTCAGGGCGTCGACGATCAGGACCTTCGGCCCCGCGTAGTGCGGCAGCCCGTCGGTGAGCGCCTCGGGATCGCTGAGCGGGAACGCCTGGGAGTACGGCTCGCCGGTCTCCACGGCGTCGCGGATCGAGTCCGTCCACCGCCGGAAGGCCGGGGCGGCGCGGACCAGGGCGAGCGCGGCCCGGGTGGTCGGCAGCGAGAACCGGACCGGGGCGACGGCGTCGGCGCTCAGCACCCGCAGGGCGGCCTCGGCGGCCAGGATGTTGCCGCCCGGGTTGCCGCGGACGTCCACGATCAGCCCCTGGTCCGGAGCCTTCGCCGCGATCGCCGCCACCTGCTCGGCGAACCGCCGCGCGCTCGCGACGTTGAAGGAGAAGATGCGCAGGTACCCGTACGGCCGCGCGCGGGCCCCGGAGTACGCGAGGACGTCCCGCGGCGCCCGCGCCGCCGACGTCCGGGCCGACCCGGGTGCGAACAGCGCGCGCTTGGCCCGGCGGGTGGCCTCGTTGCCGACGTCGATGCCGAGGTGTGCCCCGAGGGTCGGCACCGGGTCCTGCTCCCGCCCCCGGTAGCGCTCCGCGGCGCGCACGCGCCACGGCACCCGGGTCTCGCGCAGCCGGCCCTCCGGCGTGCGGTAGGTCAGCAGCACCCAGCGCTCGTCGGGCGGCGGAGCGGTGCGCAGCGGGCGCAGCGTCAGCGACTCCAGCCCGCGGGCCAGGCGCGCGTCGGGGCTGCAGCCCACCTGCGCGGCCGTACTCCGCTCGACGGCGCGCTCGACCGGGACGCCGTTCCACAGCTCCAGCGCCACGCCGGCGTCGAAGTCGGCGTGCCGGAGCGAGTCGTCGATCCGGGAGACCAGGTAGTGCGGTGTCCCGTCCGCGTCCTGGTAGCGCTCGACCAGGAAGCCGAGCACGGCGACCTTGCCCCGGTACGGCGCGGGGAGCTGGTAGACGGTGTGCAGGTCGCGCAGGTCCCGGAAGACGGCGGCGAGTTCGGCGTGGAACTGCAGCTCGCCGAGCGCGGGAACGCGCCGCTCCAGCAGGCGCAGGCGCTGCACCGGGTCGGTGGCGTACCGCGCGCGCTTGAGCGGGAGGTGGACGTAGAGCTCCTCGACGAGGATGCGGGCGGCGGCCACCAGCCGGTAGCGGTCGGCGAGCGGCAGCGGGTCGGCGGCGACCCGGGCCATGAACTCGTCGAGCCCGATCGAGTCCGGCAGCGTCCGGGCCGGTGCCGTGACCCGGGGGCTCATGTCCGTTCCCGCCTCATGCCGGTCCGCCTTCGTAGTACGTCCTCAGCCGTTCGAGCTCCGGTATCCCGGTGCGGTCCACGGCGGCGAAGAAGGCGTCGTCGTGGGTCAGGGTGTCGAGCTCCGGGATGACCAGGCCGGCCGGGACGTCGTCGGTGCCGGCGAGGGCCACCTCCTCGCCCTCGGGCATGTCGCCGAAGAGGGCGAGCGGCGCGTCCGGGTCGTCCAGCGGTCCGCCCCAGGCCGCGAGCCCCTCCTGGGCGTCGCGCCAGGCGGCCTGCGGGTCCCGGCGGACCTTCTCCAGCGCCCGCTTGACGGCGGGCCAGTCCAGCGTGGCGCCGGCTCCGGTGGCCCCGGTCCCGCCGGTCCGCCGCACCGCCACCCTGCGCCGGAGCCCGGCCACCGGCTCGATCGCATGGGTGTCCGCCGCCCCGGCGGCGGTCATCAGCGGCCCGGTCCCGTAGCGCGGCACGCCGCGGGCGACCACCAGGAGGACGTGCCGTTCGGTCGCGTCGATCAGGTTGCGGTACACGTCCTCGCCGGGCTCGTGGCGTTCCAGCACGAGCAGGTCGGCCAGGCTGCCGGCCGCCAGGCGTCCCACCTGTGGCCCCCAGGCGGTGCCGAGCGCGTCGCCGGGGTTCGCGGTGACCATGTCGCACAGGCCGCGGTCGTCGAAGTGGTCGCCGAGCTCGTGGTGGTTGATGCCGTCGGCGACCTTGAGCTCGCCGAGCACGTGCTTGGTCCCGGACGGCGACCAGTCGGAGCCGAGCGCGATCCGCAGCCCCTGCGCGGTGGCCGCCACCACGTCCGTCGTCTCGTGGTAGAGCCAGTGGTTGGAGAACGGTGACCACACCACGGTGCCCCGCTCGGCCGGGTCGATCGCCGTCACACCCTGCTGCCAGGCGGCGAACTCGGCGGGGGTCAGCGCGGTGCCGTGCACGCAGATCAGGCCCGGCTTCAGGCAGGGGGCGAGGTCCCGGAACTCGCGGTGGACGTGCGAGGCCGGTTCGTCCGGGTGCGGCTCCGTGACGTGCCGTCCCTCCGCGACGTGGTAGATCAGGACCTGGTGGCCTTGGAGCGCGTTCTCCCCGAGGTCGCGCAGTTCGTCGGGGGTCCTCTGGAGCGCGGCGGTCAGCACCACGTCCTGGCCGGCCGGAAGCTTCTCCAGGTCCACGATCCGCAGCAGCCCGCCGTCGATCGCGCGGGTCGAACGCGGCGCGCCCTGGACGGAGGTGGAGCCGCCGACCAGCGCCTTGACCTCGACGTAGGTGAGCAGCGCCTCCGGTGCGGCGGTGCCGAGAACCTTGGCGGGCCAGGTGACCGACGTCGAGTAGTCCGGCGGGTGCTTCTCGCCCACCCAGCGGTCATGGTTCAGGTACGGGACGCCGACCGCCTCCCAGAGCGGAAGGGTGTTGTACTGCAGGTGACCGTGGAGGTCGACCAGGCCGGGCAGGACCAGCGCGCCCGTGCCGACCAGGTCCACGACCGGTGCGGCGGCGAACCCGGCGGGGGCCGTCTGCCCGGCCGGCTGCACCGCGCCGAGGCGCCCGTCGTCACCGACGTACACCGCACCCGGGTCGAGGATCCGGTGTTCCTCGTCGAAGGTGACGACGGTGCCGCGCAGGACGAGCACCATCAGTGCGGAGCCTTCCAGACCAGGGTGTGCCCGTCGTCCGGGGACGGTCGGGTGACGGAGTTCAGTTCCTGGCCCCCCTGGGCCCGCACCCAGGTGTCGTCCCCCAGGAACGCCGGTGCGCCGAAGGGCAGGTCGCGCCGCGGGATCGCGCGGTAGTCGCTCTCCGTGAACTCGGCGCCGTAGTCGGGTCCGGTGTTGTCACCGTCCTCGTCCGGAGTGACGACCGCGCGCAGCGTGGTGATCGCCGCGCGCCAGCCGTCGAGCAGCGCCACCGGGTCGTGGCTCGACGGATGGGGGACCCGCACGAGCACCGCCTGCTGCGGTCGGGCGGTCCACAGCCGCACCGCCTCCTGCGCCATGAACCCCATCGCGACGACGGCCTGCAGCGGGAGGCCGGTCGTCGCGCCGTAGAGCTCGTTGCGCCACTGTGCCTGCTCGGGGTCGCCGAGCCGCTCCTTCATCGCCTCGGCGCGCGACGGGTGGACGGCGTACGCCCACGCGTTGAGGCAGAGGTACGACCTGGTCAGGCCAAGCTTGGCGAGGAAACCCTGCACCCGTTGCCCGGCGTTGCCGACGAGCGTGCGCCCGGCGATCCGCTCGGTCGGGCCGGGGTCGGAGGCGACGACCAGCACCCGAGCCGATCCGTCGAGCCGCCCCCGGTGGAACACCGGCCCCCAGTCGAACCAGAACGCCGTCTTGTCGGGCGGATCGGGCACCCGCGCGCACAGCTCCGCGAAGGCGTCCGTCGGCCCCCGGTCGAACTCGGCCATCGGTCATCACCTCACTCACCGGCGGCCACCCGGGCGCCGGCGCTCACGGACGGTGGCGGCTCCCGTGCTCGGCGGGGGCGGTACCGGGGCGTGTCGGCCGTTCCGGTGTCCCTCCCAATGCACCACACCGCCCCGGCCCGCGCAAAACGGTGCGCCCGGGTGCCGGGACCGGGCCGGCACCGCTCTTCGCATTCGAACAGTCCCGGCCGCGTCCGGCGTGCCGCGATCCGCCGGTGCGGGACACGGGCGGATCTCAACGGGTTGACGTGTCGGTCGGCGGTGCCGGGCGGTCGGTTCGCGACCCGGGCGCCGGGTTGCGGGGCGGCGCGATGCACGACTGCGGCTTGTCCAAACACCGTCAGGACAAACGTTCACCCTATCGGGTGATGAAGATCGTCCGTTGCGATGCGGAACGCGCCTTCGCGCCTACGGTGGGGACCCAAGCGGAACGGGCGATGCAGCCAGAGTTCCCCTTCGTGGCGGGTGGGATGACGACCCGTCATATTGTGCGATCCCCCTCAGAGGAGGCTCCATGCCCCTGCGTGCCAGACCGGACACTCCGTCCGGGCCCGTCACCGCCCCGGCGGTGGGCCCATGAGTTCCCCGGCGATCGATCGGATCCTGCGCGGGCCCAGCGGACTGGGCACCTCCGGGCTGCAGTTCCGGCCGCAGGTCCCGGTGCCCGAGGTCGCGACGCCCGAGGTCCCGGCTGCGGAGACCGCGGTGCCCGCGACCGTCGTGCCCGAGGTGCCGGTGCCCGAGGCCTCCGGGTTCCAAGCGCCGTCCGTCCCCGTTCTGCCCGTCCCGGCAGCCGTGCCGCCGGCCGTCGGTGGTTCGGCGGCCGAGGCGCCGAGCGGTGGCAGCCCCAGGCCCGGCGACCCCATTCCCGGTCTGTACCACCATCCGGTCGCCGAGCCCGACCCGGTGCGGGTGGAGGCGCTCAGTGCGGCCCTCAAGGTCTGGGCGATGGAGGAGATCGAGCTCTACCCGCCGGAGTGGGAGAAGGACTTCGACGGCTTCTCCACCGGGCGCTACATGGTGGCCTGCCACCCGGACGCGCCGAGCGTCGACCACCTGATGCTCGCGGCCCGCCTGATGGTGGCCGAGAACGCGGTGGACGACTGCTACTGCGAGGACCTCGGCGGTTCGCCGATCGGCCTGGGCAGCCGCCTGCTGCTCGCGCACACCGCGCTCGACCCGCTGCACACCACGCCGGAGTACCACCCGGCGTGGGAGGCCTCACTGTCCTCGGACCCGCCCCGGCGCGCCTACCACTCCGCGATGGAGTACTTCACCCGGGCCGCCACGCCCTCCCAGTCGGACCGGTTCCGGCACGACATGGCGCGGCTTCACCTCGGGTACCTGGCCGAGGCCGCCTGGGACCAGGCGGACCACGTCCCGGAGGTGTGGGAGTACCTGGCCATGCGCCAGTTCAACAACTTCCGCCCCTGCCCGACGATCACGGACACCGTCGGCGGCTACGAGCTGCCCGCCGAGCTGCACGCGCTGCCCGCGATGCAGCGGGTGATCGCACTGGCCTCCAACGCGACCACCATCGTCAACGACCTGTACTCGTACATGAAGGAGCTGGACAGCCCCGGACTGCACCTGAACCTGCCGGTGGTGATCTCCGAGCGCGAGGGCGTCTCCCGCAAGGAGGGCTACCTGAAGGCGGTCGAGGTGCACAACGAGCTGATGCTGGCCTTCGAGGCCGAGGCGGCGGCCCTGGCCGTGTCCTGCCCCGTGCCCACCCTCGTACGGTTCCTGCGCGGTGTGGCCGCGTGGGTCGACGGCAACCACTACTGGCACCAGACCAACACCTACCGCTACACGCTGCCCGATTTCTGGTGACACCACCCCTCCCGGTGGCGCCACCGCTCACCGGCAGTGAATCCCCTTTGATGACCGACCCCTTGACCATCCACTAGGAGCTGACCCATGTCCGTGACCGACGACATCACCACCCCCGGCAACGCCATCCCCGGCCCGGCGACCCCGTACCAGGGCGACATCGCACGCTACTGGGACCACGAGGCCCGTCCGGTCAACCTCCGCCTGGGTGACGTCGACGGCCTCTACCACCACCACTACGGGATCGGTGCGATCGACCAGGCCGCGATCGGCGACCCGGCCGACAGCGAGCGGGAGAAGAAGGTGATCGCCGAGCTGCACCGCCTGGAGTCCGCCCAGGCCGACGTGCTGCTCGACCACCTCGGCGACATCCGCGCCGACCACACCCTGGTCGACGCCGGCTGCGGCCGCGGCGGCTCGATGGTGATGGCCCACCAGCGCTTCGGCTGCAAGGTCGAGGGCTTGACGCTCTCCACCCAGCAGGCCGACTTCGGCAACAAGCGCGCCGCCGAGCTGGGCATCGGCGGGTTCGTCCGCTCCCGGGTCGCCAACATGCTGAACATGCCGATCGAGACCGGCTCGGTCGCGGGCTCCTGGAACAACGAGTCCAGCATGTACGTGGACCTGCACGACCTGTTCGCCGAGCACTCCCGGGTGCTGAGCGTCGGCGGCCGGTACGTGACCATCACGGGCTGCTGGAACCCGCGCTACGGCCAGCCGTCGAAGTGGGTCTCGCAGATCAACGCCCACTTCGAGTGCAACATCCACTCCCGCCGCGAGTACCTGCGGGCGATGGCCGACAACCGCCTGGTGCCGCAGGCCGTCATCGACCTGACCCCGGACACCCTGCCCTACTGGGAGCTGCGCGCCACCACCTCGCTGGTGACAGGTATCGAGGAGGCGTTCATCGAGTCCTACAAGGACGGCTCCTTCCAGTACGTGCTGATCGCGGCCGACCGGGTCTGATCCGGCGGCTCGGATCCGTAGCCGGTCGCTACGGCCCGGCGGCTCGCATCCGGTAGCTCCGAGCCGGTAGCTCCGAGCCGAGGGCGGCGACCCGGTGGCGGCGCATCATGACGGCGGCCTCCCCGCATCCGCGGGGAGGCCGCCGTCGTCCGTTCCGGGGCCGGCTACGGCCGGGTGAAGGTGATGTGGGTGACGCCGCTCGGGCTGGACACCACCTCGGTGCGGAAGCGCTGCTCCAGCCCTTCGAGTCCGGTCCAGAGCGGCTCTCCCCGCCCGAGCAGCACCGGCACCACGACCACGTGCAGGTGGTCGATCAGATCGGCCTCCAGGAAGGCCCGGACGGTGCTCGGACCGCCGCCGATCCGCACGTCCAGGCCGCCGGCCGCCTCCCGGGCCTGGCGCAGCGCCTCCTTGGGGGAGGCGTCGATGAAGTGGAACACCGTCCCGCCGTCCATCTCCAGCGAGGGGCGCGGGTGGTGGGTGAGGACGAAGACCGGGGTGTGGAACGGCGGGTTCGGCCCCCACCAGCCCCGCCAGTCCTCGTCCCGCCAGGGGCCGCGCTGCGGGCCGAACTTGTGGCGGCCCATGATCTCCGCGCCGATGCCGTCGCCCCAGGTGCGGGCCAGCGCGTCGTCCACGCCGGTCTCGCCGCCCTCCTTGCCCTGCATGCGCCGGAACGCCCGGGTTTCGAAGAACCAGCGGTGCAGCCGGTCGGCGGCGTGGCCGAACGGCGCGTCGAGGCTCTGGCCCTCGCCCGTGCCGTAACCGTCCAGGGAGATCGAGAAGTTGTGGACCCGGACCAGGGACATCGGTGCCTCCGCCGCTCTGCGCCTCACGCGTGTCTCGGGAACGGACCGCCCGCACCCCGCGCGCCGGCCACGTTAACCAGGGGTGGTCGATCCATGACGCACCGTCACCGTTTCCGGGGCGTGGCGGGGCGGGCGCGTTGACGGAGGCGGCGGGTGCGAGCGCGGGAGCGACGGGGTGCGGCGGCGGGAGCGACGGATGGGGTTCGTGTGGAGGAAGGGGAGGGCAGCGGGGGAGAAGCGGTGCAGCCGTCACGCTATTGTCGTGCCTTCTTCATCCTGAGCACGCCCGGACGGGCGATGCTTCGTCAGGCTGCCCGGGAGCAGGGCGGCCGGCATCCCACGACTTGGGGGGACCGTTCCGATGACCGTACGCCGCACCCTGACCGGATTCCTGGCAGCCGGCCTGCTCGCCGCCGCGGCGGCGCTGATCCCGACCGCCCCGGCCGACGCCACCACCGGCGGGCCGGGCGACCTGCCGTTCGGCTCCGCCACCACCGTCGGCCTGCACAACACCTACGACCCGGCCGCCTTCCCGTACCTCGCCCAGGGACTGGACACCGGCACCGGGATGATAGAGCTGGACCTCTGGCCGAACATCGTGACCAAGAAGTGGCAGGTCAGCCACTCGAACCCGTTCGGCAACTCCAACAACTGCACCGCCGCGAGCACCCCCGCACAGCTCTACGGCGGCAGCACCGACCAGTACCTGGAGAGCTGCCTGGACGACGTCCGGGTCTGGCTCGCCGCGCACCCGGGCGCCGGGCCGCTGGTGATCAAGCTGGAGCTCAAGCCGGGATACTCGGCCAACCTCGGGATGGGCCCGGACCAGCTGGACGGGCTGATCGCCCAGCACCTCGGCTCCGCGGTGCTGCGCCCGGCCGATCTCCTGGCCAGGCCCGGCGGCGGCTCCTACGCGAGCGTCGACGAGGCGGTGCGGGCGGGCAACTGGCCGAGCCGCTCGGCGCTGGCCGGGAAGGTGCTGCTGTACGCGATCCCGGGCACGGTCGAGCTGGGCAACCCCTTCGACACCCTGCACACCGACGTCGAGCAGGGCCGGCACCTGCGCGACCTGGCGGCGGCCGGTCGGATCGGCCAGGCGCAGGTGTTCCCGTCCGTGCTCGGGGCCGTCACCGGCGACCCGCGCGGTCAGTACGCCGGGGCGGACGCCTCGATCCGGCCCTGGTTCGTGGTCTTCGACGGTGACGCCTCCACCTACGTCAGGACCGTCGACGCCGCCTGGTACGACAATGCCCACTACCTCCTGGTGATGACGGACTCCCACCTGGTCGCCCCGGAGATCAGCGGCACGGACCCGACCGCCGACCAGGCGCGGGTCCGCACCGAGCAGCTGGCGAAGGCGCACGCGAGCATCGTCTCCAGCGACTGGCGCAGGCTCCCGGCGGTGCAGTCGCTGGTGCTGCCGCGCGGCTGAGGCCTGGGCGGCGGCTGGCCGGGCCGAGGCGTCGGCGGGTACGTCGAGTTGACCGGAGGTGAAGAGTTGGAACGGGGCTTCCGATGGCTCCCGGCCGTCGTCATCCTGGTTGTCATGACCCGAACTCTACGCGCGTGGAAGACCCGCGTCGCCGCCACCGCAGCCGTCGCCCTGGTGACCCTCGCGCCGATCGCCGTCGCCACCGAGGCGCAGGCCGCGGTGAGCGGCTCGGTGTGCCTGTCCGCCCTGCCCTCCCAGGCCCGCACCACCCTCGACCTGATCGCCTCCGGCGGTCCCTTCCCGTACAGCCAGGACGGCGTCGTCTTCCAGAACCGGGAGCGGGTGCTGCCTTCGCAGTCCACTGGCTACTACCACGAGTACACCGTGGTCACCCCGGGCTCGCCGACCCGCGGCGCCCGTCGCATCGTCACCGGCAAGCAGTACCACGAGGACTACTACACCGCCGACCACTACGCGACCTTCCGCAAGATCAACTTCGGCTGCTGACCCGGCCACCGCTCCACCGGACACCCCCGGGGCCCCGGCGCCGCACCCCGCGCCGGGGCCCCGCGGCGTGTCCGATAGCGTTCGGAGACGTCAGGCGACGACTCCTGGAGGTCCCGTGCCGCAGATCCTGGTCGACCACTCGGCCGAACTCGACTTCGACCGGGCGGCCCTGGCCGCCGAGGTCCACCAGGCGATCACCGAGGTGATCGACACGACGGTGGCGGACTGCAAGACGCTCTTCCGTCCCGCCGGCGGCCACCACGTCGGTGACGGGACGAGCGGCGAGGCCGTGGTGCTGGTCGAGGTGAAGATCCTGGCCGGCCGTAGCGCCGAGCAGCGCGCCGAACTGACCGCCCGGGTGCTCGCCGCCCTGCGCGCCCGGATCGACCGGCCCGCCGCCATCGGCGTCCAGGTCACCGAACTCGACCGGGACACCTACCGGTTCGTCCACCACCCCGGCCGCTGAGCGGCGCCCGGAAACAGCGGGCGGCGCCGGGCCCGTGAGCCCGGCGCCGCCCGCTGTGGAGGCGCGTCCGAGGTCAGTCCGTCGGGCAGTGGACGCCCGCGGCCGGGACGGTGCCGTCCAGCAGGAACGCGTCCACCGAGGCGCGGACGCACTTGCTCGCGCCGTACCCGGTGTGGCCCTCGCCGTCGCGGGTGAGCAGGACGGCGTTGCCGAGCTCGGCGGTGAGCTTCTCGGCCCAGGCGTACGGGGTGGCCGGATCGCCGGTGCTGCCGACGACCACGATCGGCGTGGTGGCGGCGGACTTGATCACGTGCGGCTTCTCGGTGGCGCGGAACGGCCAGATCCGGCAGTCCGGGTCGAACAGCGCGGCCGTCGGGTCGTGCTTGCTGACCAGCGGGGCCTTGGCGGCGAGCTCGGTCAACGCGGCCTGCAACTGCTCGCCGGCCGGGGCGTCGGTGGCGCCGTCGGCGCAGTGGATGGCGGTGTAGGCGTCCGCCGAGGGGCTGTAACGGCCGTCCTTGTCACGGCCGTTGTAGCCGTCGGCGAGGTCGAGCAGGTAGTCGCCCTTGCCGCGCACCATCGCCCAGCCGAGCGAGTTGCGCAGGCCGGTCCAGGCCTTCTCACCGCCGTAGAGCCGGCTGAGCACGGCGGTCCAGGCCGTGGCGGAGGTCAGGGTGCGGCCCTTCTCCGTCTTGAGCGGCTTGTCCTTCAGCCCGTCGAGGAACGCGGTGAGCTTCTGCATCGCCTGGTCGGGGTCCTTGCCGAGCGGGCACGCGTCCTTGGTGACGCAGTCCGCGGCGAAGGCCTTCAGGGCCCGCTCGAAGCCGGCCTGCTGCTCGATGTTGTGCTGGATCAGCGAGGTGGAGGCCGAGGTGGCGCCGTCCAGGACGAGCCGGCCGACCCGGTCCGGGAACTCCTCGGCGTAGAGCGAGCCGAGGTAGGTGCCGTAGGACATGCCGAGGTAGCTGAGCTTCTGGTCGCCGAGGGAGGCGCGCAGCACGTCCATGTCCCGGGCGCTGTTGCGGGTGCCGACGAACGGCAGGACCTGGGCGTACTTGGCCTGGCAGGCGTCGGCCAGCTGCTTGCCGTGGTCGTCGCCGGGCTGGTCGGTGTTCAGCCAGCCGTCGCGGGCCCGGTCGTCCAGGCAGTTGAGCGGGCTGGTGCCGTTGGTGCCGCGCGGGTCGAAGCCGACGATGTCGTAGCGGTCGTGCACCGGGCCGTCGAAGCGCTTGGGGTCGTAGGTGACCATCTGGACGCCGGAGCCGCCCGGGCCGCCGGGGTTGAGCAGCAGCGAGCCGATCCTCTGGTCGGGCTTGGTGGCCGGGTTGCGGACCACGGCGACGTCCAGCGTGCCGGCGGCCGGGGCGCTGTAGTCCAGCGGGACCTTGAGGGCGGCGCACTGGAGGGCGGAGGTGTCCTCCTCGTTCTGAGGGTCCTTCGCGCAGGGGCCCCAGGCGAGCTGCTGGCCGTAGAAGGCCTTGAGCGCGGGGTCGTTGGCGCCGGTGGGCTTGACCGTCGGTGTGGGCGTCGGCACCGGGGTGGCCGACGGCGTCGTGCCGGCGGCGGTGGTGGCCGCGGGCGCGGCGGCGGTGCCGTTCCCGCTGGTGCAGCCGGCCAGCAGGGCGGCGGTGGCGACGGCTGCGACGGCGGCGGGCAGGACGCGCCGCGGGTTTCTGGTGATCATGAAATGCACGGCACAGGAATATCACCTGCCTGTCACATCAGTCACATGGGATTCTCGGAGTTCTCCGGCAGAGGTGCTCGGCACGGTGCCGCGGGTGCTGTCGTGTGCCGGGTGCGGTGTGATTCCGCGGGGAGCCGAACGGTGCCATGCTGAGGCCATGACAGAAAGCAGCGCGGTGGTACCGCTCCGTGAGCAGGTGGAAACCGGCGGCCGGCGACGGGAGTTGGCCGCGGCAACGGTCGGGTCGGTGGTCGAGTCCTTCGACTGGAGCATCTACGCCGTCCTCGCGCCCTACTTCGCGGCCGACCTCTTCGGCCACGGCAAGCACGGCGTCAGCGGCGTGCTCGGCGCCTACGTCACCTTCGCCGTCGGCTTCGTCGCCCGGCCGGTCGGCTCCTACCTGATCGGGCGGCTCAGCGACACCCGTGGACGGCGCTTCGCACTGAGCCTCGGCATGGCGGTGATCGCCGCCGCCAGCCTGGGCATCGCCGCCGTGCCCGGCCAGCAGGCCATCGGGGTCTGGGCGGCGGTGCTGGCCGTGCTCGCCCGGGTGGTGCAGGGGCTCGCCTTCGGCGGCGAGGCGCCGAGCGTGGCCGCGTACGTGACCGAGACGGCCCCGCCGCGGCACCGCTTCGCGTTCAGCTCGATCTCCTACGGCGGGATCGTCCTCGGCTCGCTGCTCTCCTTCGGGGTGCTCACCCTGCTGCTCAACACCATCGGCAAATCCGGTCTGGAGAACGGTGGTTGGCGCCTCGGCTTCGTGGTCGCCGCACTGCTCGGGCTGGCCGCCGTCTGGGTGCGGCGATGGGCGCCGGAGAGTGCGGAGTTCCGCCGCACCCGGGAGCGCGTGCGGCGCACCGCCCGCCCGCCGTTCCTGCGGACACTGCGCGAGCACCGCTGGGCGGTGCTCACCGTCTTCCTCAACACCCTGGGCGGGACGGTCGGTTACTACTTCGCGCTGGCGTACCTGCCGCAGTACGCCGCGGCCTACCACGTGATCAGCAAGGAGGAGGCGGCCTCCTTCATGACCGTGGTGCTCGGCGTCGTGCTGGTCACCATGCTGCTCACCGGCGCCGCCGCCGACCGCTTCGGCCTGCTGCCGGTCGCCAGGATCGGCTTCGGCCTGCCGATCCCGCTGATCGGCATCCTGCTCGCCGGGCTGCGCCAGGGGTGGCTGCCGTTCCAGGTCGTCGCCGTGCTGCTGGGGATGCTGGTGGCCACGGTGCTCGGCACGCTCAACGTCTTCACCGGACTGCTGTTCCCGACCGAGGTGCGGGCGGTCGGCCTCGGCGTGGTCAACGCCACCACCATCGCCGCGTTCGGCGGCACCTTCCCGCTGCTCGCCGAGTGGCTGAACGGCCGTCACCTGCTGGGACTGATCCCCGGATACGTCACCGTCTGCACGGCCGGCCCGGCCCTCGCGCTGCTGACGGCGATGAAGGTGCCGTCCTTCGCCGCGGCCGTGCGGCAGGCGGACGGTTCGGTCCAGCGGACACCCGGAACCGCCTGACGGACAGTCATCCGCTGTGGTTGAGTGGTCCGGACCAGCGCTGAACGGGGAGGACGACGCATGGGCGCCGACGCATCGGGTGCGGACATACCGGACACCAACGGGCGGGACACCGACACATCGGAGGACTGGGTCTTCGACGACCGCCCGTCGGGGGCCGGCCTGTCGGAGAGCTGGCTGACCGAGGCCGGGTACGAGGAGCCCCCGCAGGTTGACCTGCGCACCGACCGAGCGCACTCCGCCCGGGTCTACGACTACCTGCTCGGCGGAAAGACCAACTTCCCGGCCGACCGCGAGGTCGGCGACCGCGTCCTGGCCGACCTGCCCGGAGTCCGCGCGGAGGCCGCCGCCGCCCGCGCCGTGATGCACCGGATGGTCCGCCGGCTCGCCGAGGTGCACGGCGTCCGCCAGTTCCTGGACGTCGGCACCGGCATCCCCACCGCGCCCAACCTCCACGAGATCGTGCAGGCCGTCGACCCGGCCTGCCGCGTGGTCTACGTCGACAACGACCCGATCGTGCTCGCCCACTCGCGGGCCCTGCTCAGCAGCACCCCGGAGGGCCGCACCGCCTACGTCCAGGGCGACCTGCGTGAACCGGAGCTGTTCCTCGGTGATCCGGCGGTGGCCGCCACCCTGGACCTGCGCCAGCCGGTCGCCCTGACGCTCATCAACATCGTCCACTTCCTCGACGACGAGACCGCGCACCCGCCCGTCCGCAGGATCCTGGACGCCCTGCCCGCCGGCAGCTTCCTCGCCCTCACGGCGGGGACGGACGAGGTCTCGCCGGAGCGCAGCGCGGCCGCCGTCCGCCGGTACGAGGAGGCCGGGATCAGGCTCCACCTCCGTTCGCGCGAGCGCGTCGAACGCTTCTTCACCGGGCTGGAGCTGGACGACCCGGGCGTGGTCATGGTCAGCGAGTGGCACCCGGATCCCGCCGGGGTCCGGGCCCCGGGTGAGGGCAAGGTCGCGGTGTACGGGGGAGTCGGCCGCAAGGTGTAGCCGGATCCTTTCGATCCAGACTTGTCAAAACGATCGTCTTTACGTGCTCATGTCATTAAAGTGACTGCCCGTCGAACCCCCCACTCGACAGGCGGAGATTTCATGACCATTGCACGCAGGTCCATCCTGAAGGGCACCTCGGCGGCCGGCGCCGCCCTCGTGGCAGGCACGGCGGCGGCCGCGCAACCCGCGGCCGCCCAGCCGGCCGACGACGCGCCCGCCGGCCCGCTCCTGCAGACCACCCCGCACCGCGCCGGAACGGCCTCGGTGACCGGGCTGCACCTGCAGTTCGGCAGCGACGCCAGCACGGAGATGACCGTCTCCTGGCTCACCCCGCAGTCCGTGCGCCGACCACAGGTGCGGTACGGCTCGCCGGACGGCGGGCTCGGCCGGGTCGTCCAGGCCGAGACCCGCACCTACCGGGACTCGATCGACAAGGTCGAGGTGTACGTCCATCACGCGCGGCTCACCGGCCTGCGCCCGGGCACCACCTACCTCTACAGCGCCGGCCACGACGGTGCCAACCCCGAGACCGGCACCTTCACCACCGCCCCGCGCGGCCGCAGCCCCTTCACCTTCACCAGCTTCGGCGACCAGGCCGCGCCCAACCTCCGCCGCCGGATCACCTTCCCCGACGGCATGCCCTCCCCGCTCGGCAAGTACCCGGTGTTCATGAGCAGCCAGGTCGGCACCGCGGCCTCCGCCGACATCGTCGCCGCCGTCGAACGGGTCGGACCGCTGTTCAACCTCATCAACGGCGACCTCTGCTACTCCTCCTACGCCGGCCGCCACGGCCAGAGCCGCACCGCCACCTGGGCGGACTGGTTCATCAGCAACAGCCGGTCCACCCGGCTGCGGCCCTGGATGCCCTGCGTCGGCAACCACGAGAACGAGGGCGGCAACGGCCCGATCGGTGCGACCGGCTACCAGGCCTACTTCACGCTCCCCGACTCCTCGGCCTCCTCCGACGAGGAGACCCGGGGCATGTGGTACGCCTTCACCGTCGGCTCGGTGCGCTTCATCAGCCTCGCCAACGACGACGAGGCCATCCAGAACTCCGGCGACGTCTACCTGCGCGGCTACTCCGGCGGCGCCCAACGGCGCTGGCTGGAGCGGGAGTTGCGCGCGGCGCGGAGCAGCCGGGCGATCGACTGGATCGTGGTCTGCATGCACCACCCGATGATCTCCAGCTCGATGCACGGCTCCGGCAGCGACCTCGGCCTCCGTGAGACCTGGGGCCCGCTCTTCGACGCCTACGGGGTCGACCTGGTGGTGTGCGGCCACGAGCACTACTACGAGCGCTCCCACCCCGTCCGCGGCACCCTGCCCAACGACACCCGCACCCCGGTGCCGACCGACACCCGCACCGACCTGGTCGACACCGGGCGGGGCACGGTCCACATGATCATCGGCGCCGGCGGCAACGCCGCCACCACCCAGGACGACCTCTTCGAGAAGCCCAAGGGCCGGGTGGTCGTCGGGCTGGAGGACCCGAAGCCGGGCGCGCCGTACCGGGAGTCGATCTGGGTCACCGAGGACGCGCCCTGGGCCGCCGTCCAGGACCGCACCCACGCCCACGGCTTCGCGGCCTTCGACGTCGACCCGGGCGACCGGCGCGGCGGCACGACCACCATGAAGGTCACCTACTACACCTTCGACGGGCCGCACGGCGACCTCACCCCGGTGGACACCTTCACCCTGCACCGGCGCCGGACCGACGGGCGCGACGGCTGATGGCCGACCGGGCTGCCCGGCGGCGGGCGGTTGACGGCCGGGTGGCCCGGTAGCGGGTGGCTCAGCGCCGGAACAGGCCGGTGAGCGCGCCCCACCAACCGCGGCGCTGAGCCGGGACCGTCGGGGCAACCGTCCCGGCCGTCCCGGCCTGCTCGGCGCCGCGAGGTGCCGGGACAGCCGGCTGCGCCGCCCCATCCTGTTGGGCCTGCTTCGCCTCGGCCTTCGCCTGGTCGGCCTCCGCCTGTTCCGCCTCGGCAACCGACACCGGGTCCGGCTCGATGTCACGGGCGGTGAACTCCACCGGCAGCGCCGTCAGGTGACGGGAGATCCAGGCCGAGCTCCAGGTCAGCTCCTCCTCGGGCACCGCGAGCCGGACGTCCGGCAGCAGGGTGAGCAGGATGTCGATCCCGGCCTCGGCGACGTGCCGCCCGATGTCCTGGCCGGGGCACTCGTGCGGGCCGGCACCGAAGGACAGGTGGGAGCGGTTGCCGTACAACGGGGCCGCCAGGTCGGGCCGGACCACCGGGTCGACGTTGCCCGCCGCGAGCCCGAGCAGCAGCATGTCCCCGGCGGCGATCCGCTGACCGCCCAGCTCGGTGTCCGCGGTCGCCCAGCGGCCGGCCACCAGGGACATCGGCGGGGAGTCCCAGAGCACCTGGTCCAGCGCCTCGCCCAGGGTCATCTGGCCGCCGGAGAGGTGGGCGCGGAACCGCGGGTCGGTGAGCACCATCTTCAGCGAGTCGGCGATCAGGTTGACGGTGGTCTCGTTCGCGGCCAGCAGCACCACCCGCAGGTGCTCCAACACCTCGTCCTCGGTCAGCCCGGCCGGGTGCGCCAGCAGACGGCTGGTCAGGTCGTCACCCGGGCTCTCGAGCCTGATGGCGATGGTCCGGCGCAGACCGGCGACCACGTACTCGTTGCTGGCGATCGCCGTCTCGGTGCCCTTCATCAGGTCCCGGGCGGCGGTCACCAGTTGCGGCCCGTACTCGTCCGGCATGCCGAGCAGCTTGGTCATCACCAGCATCGGCAGGTGCTCGGCGAACTGGGAGATCAGTTCGGCCCGGCCGGTCGGCCCGACCACCTGGACCAGGTCGGTGGTGAAACGGCGGACGTGCCGTCGGATTCCGCGCCGGTCGAAGCCGTTCAGGCCGTCCAACAGCGCGCCGCGCAGCCGGCGGTGCTCGTCGCCGTCCGCGAACACGCAGATCGGCTGCCAGGCGACCACCGGCAGCAGCGGGGAGTCCGACGGGACCTCGTTGTCGCGGAAGGCGTTCCACAGGCGCGAGTCCCGGGAGAACAGCGAGGGGGTGCGCATCGCGGCGATGTTGGCCCCATGGCCGAGCACCAGCCAGGCCCGGTGGTCGCCGTGCAGCAGCACCGGGGCCACCTCGCCGTGCTCGGCGCGCAGCTTCTCGTACAGGCCCGCCGGGTCGGTCTCGGCCTCGGGCCCGTACAGGCGGCGCAGGCCGTCGGGGCCGGTCGGGGCGGTGCCGCCGCCCGCGTGGGCCGGGCAGCCGGGCGGCGGGGCGCTGGGCGGCACGGGGCGTGCGGGGGTGGTGGGTTCGGGGAACGGGGTGGTCACGGGGGTCTCCGGTCGCGGGTGGGTTCGGTGACGGGCGGTCGGGGGAGGGGGAGGGGGCGGTCGGGCGGGCCGCGGGGGGACGGCCGATGGGCTCAGCCGGTGGACGGGGCGGCCAGCTCGTACAGGTAGTGCATCAGCGTCATCAGGGTGTCCCGGCTGGACTCCCGGCTGCGCGCGTCGCAGGTGACGATCGGTACCTCGGGCGGCAGGTCCAGCGCTTCCCGGAGCTCGTCGACCGGGACGGACGGCGCCTCCGGAAAACCGTTGACGGCCACCACGAAGGGCACGCCGCGCTCCTCCAGCCGTCCGATCACCTCGAAGCTGACCTCCAGCCGGCGGGTGTCCACCAGCACCACCGCGCCCAGCGCGCCCTCGAACAGTCCGTTCCAGAGGAACCAGAACCGCTCCTGGCCCGGGGTGCCGAAGACGTAGAGCACGAGCCGGTCGCTGATGCTGATCCGGCCGAAGTCCATGGCCACGGTGGTGGAGGTCTTCTGCTCGACCCCGGTCGGGTCGTCCACCCCGACCCCTGCCTGGGTCATGGTCTCCTCGGTGGTCAGCGGGCGGATCTCGCTGACCGCGCCGACCAGCGTCGTCTTGCCGACGCCGAAGCCGCCGACGACCACCACCTTGACCGCCGTGGTGACGGTGTCCGGCAGCAGGTCCTCGCCGGCCGGCCCGACCACCGTGTCAGAGCCGCTGAAGTCCATGGATCACCGCCTCCAACAGGGCACGGTCGGGGAGCTCCGCCGCTGGCACGGCGGAGCTGCGGGCCTCGATCAGCCCGTCGTCGAGCAGGTCCGCCAGCAGGACGGTGACCACGCTGACGGGGAGCTCCAGGTAGGCGGAGACCTCCGCGACCGAGAGCGGGGAGCGGCACAGCCGCAGGATGGCGGCCTGCTCCGGCTGGTGGGCGGGGGTCGGCTCGGCGCGCGAGACGATCAGGGTGACCAGGTCGAAGACCCCCGGCCCGGAGGGACCGCTGCGGCCCCGGGTGATGACGTACAGCCGGTCGGGCTCGGGGCCGTCCCAGCCACCCTTCTCGGCCGTCATGCCACCGCCTCACTGTGCTCGTTCATGTGCCCGTCCCGCGGTCGGAGCCCGCTGCGGCAGGCCGGGCCGGCGGCTGGTTCACGCCACCACCTCGGGGTTGCGCGGCGGGGTGGACAGGTGCTCGCCGATCCTGGCGACCAGGTCGCGCATCTGGTGGCTCACCAGCCCGGCGTCCACGCCCTCGTCCGCGAGCACCGCGAGGTAGGCGCGGTCGCCGGCCGCCATCAGGTAGAAGTAGCCGCCGTCCACCTCGATCACCACCAGCCGCATCGAGCCGTCGCCGTTCGGGAACTCGTGGCCGATCGCGCCGGCCAGGCTCTGCAGCCCGGCGCAGGCAGCGGCCAGGCGGTCGGCGGTGTCCGGGTCGGTGCCGTACTGGGCGATCCGCAGGCCGTCGGCGGACAGCACGATGACGTGGCGCACGCACGGGACGCTGTGCGCGAGATCGTTGAGGATCCAGTCCATGTTGTTGCGGTGCGGAATCACTGCTCGCCCTTCCCTGCCGTCTCTTCACTGGTGTGTGCGGCGCTGGTGTGTCCGGCACCCGCCTGCCCGGAGCCCGTCCGTCCGGAGCCCGTCCACCCGGGATCCGTGGTGCGTCCGCCGTCGCCGGCGGGTCCGGCACCCGCCGGAGCGGACGGGCTCGGCCCGGTTCCCTTGATGCCCTCCATGAACGCCTCCAGCCACAGGCCCGGCTGCTTCGGCTCCTTGGCCGGGCGCGTCGCCTGGGCCGGTGGCACGGCCATCGGCCCGGCCGGCTGGGCCATCGGCCCGGCGGGCTTCGCGGCGGCGCGCGAGGCCCCGCCGAAGCCACCCCGCGGCATCATCGGTCGGCTCCGCCGGCGCTGCGGCAGGCCGTTGGGCGTCCACTCGGTCACGATCACCTCGTCGTCCCCGGCGCCCGGACCGGCAGGCCCCCACGGGTTGGTCGAACCGTAGGACGGTCCGACGCCGGCCGAGGTCGTCCGGGTGCCCCAGGGGCGGCCCGGGGCCGCGTGCCGGGGCGGGTTCGCGGGGAGCGGGCGGGGGCCGGAGAAGGCGCCGATGCCGTGCGCCCGCCCGGTCGGCGGCGCCGTGGTGAGCAGTTCCTGCGGCACGACCAGCACCGCCCGCACGCCGCCGTACGCGGAGCGGCGCAGTGAGATCTGGAAGCCGTACGCCTGGCAGAGCCGGCCGACGATGGCGAAGCCCAGCCGGGGGGACTCGGTGAGGTCGTCGAAGTCCTTGGAGACCATCGCCTCGCGGATCGAGCGCTCGGCGCGGATCCGGGCCTCGTCGGTGAGTCCGAGACCGCCGTCCTCGATCTCGATCGCCATCCCGCTCTGCACCTCGGAGGCGCTCAGGTGCACGTGGGTGTGCGGCGGGGAGTAGCGGGTGGCGTTGTCGAGCAGCTCGGAGACGGCGTGGATCAGCGGCTCGACGGCCGGTCCGGTGACCGAGATCTGCGCCACCGGGTGCAGGTCCACCCGCTGGTACTCCAAGATCCGGGACATGCCGCCGCGCAGCACGCTGTAGAGCGCGATCGGCCTGGTCCACTGGCGGCCGGGACGGGCGCCGGACAGGACCGCGATGCTGTCGGCCAGGCGGCCGGTCAGGGCGTTGCCGTGGTCGAGGCGCAGCAGGTCGTCGAAGACCGCCGGGTCGTTGCCGTGCCGGTCCTCCATCTCCCGCAGGTCCTTGGCCTGCCGGTGGATGATGGCCTGCACCCGGCGGGCGATGTTGACGAAGGCCCGCTCGGCCGAGTCGCGGCGGCTGACCTCGTCGTCGACGGCCTTGGCGACGGCCTCGGCGACGGCGATCAGGGACCGGCGGAACCTCGGCGAGACGGGTGCGTCGCTCTCCTCCAGCGGGCGGGTCAGGACGTCGAAGGAGTACCCGTACCGGGCCCCGGCGACGATCCGGCGCATCTCGCGCCGGGCGAGCCGGTCCAGCTCGTCCTCCTGTCCGGCCAGCCGGCGTTGGAACTCCTCGACCTGCCGGGCGTGCCGGTCGCGCGTCTCGCGCAGCACCTGCCAGCGGCGTGCCGACTCGGCGGCCACCACGGCCACCAGCACGGTGGCCGTCGCCCCGCACCACAGCACCTCGGCCCGGGCCCCGGCGGACACCACCGCCGCGGCGACCGCCACGGCCGCCGCCATCACGGCCGTCGGCAACAACCAGCCGAGCAGGGGCGCTCGGCGCCGTCTGGCGAGTGACGATCCAGCTCGAAGCATTCAGCATCCTCAAACGATCGGAACAGCAGGGGGACAGAAAGGGGGACGGACAGGGGGACCGGCTCCGCGGGAGTGGTGGTGCAGCATAGCCAAGTTCAGGACATCCTGACCGAAAGTCAAAAATACCGTCCCGCAACCGACTTGCCGCAATCATCCGGGCAACACCGACATCTCGTACACCAGTTGCAACCCGGAGCGGAGACCGCCCTCCCACCAGGCTTCTCGCCCCGCCGCTCGCGCGCCGCCGACCCGCCCCGGATTCGCTCATGCGAAGGGTTTCCACGCCAAGTCCCGCCACATCGCGGCGAGTTCGTGCTAAGTGAGGTGAACCCGGTCAACCAGCGGCGTGACAATCACCCGGAAGAGGATTCGCGGCCGGGCCCGGCGATCCGCACCACGAGGCCCCGATTCCTCGGCGTGGGGTGCGCCACTCCTCTTAGGGTCGTCGCATGGACGATCACGACAGCCGAGCGCCGGGCCCACTCGGCCGGACCCTGCGCCACCTCATGGGCGACGCGGTCTGGACCGGCATGCTGGCGGACGCGTTCGAGCGCCGGCACCCGATCGGCACCACCCTGTTGCGCCAGGGCGAACCGGGCACCCACGTCCTCGCCCTGCTCGCCGGAGTGGCCAAGGTCAGCCGGCGGGAACGCAACGGGGACGTCCGGCTGCTGGCGTTCCGCGGCCCGGGTGAACTCCTCGGGGAGGTCGCCGTCCTGGACGACGGTGTCCGCTCGGCCAGCGTCGAGGCCATCTCGGACTGCACGGTCGCGGTCGTCGCCAGAGCGGCCTTCCTGCGCTTCGTCGCCGAGCGCGAGCTGTTCCCGGTGCTGGTCCGCTATGCCATGGGCCGGCTGCGGGAGTCCGACCTGGCCCGCGCCGGCGGCGACGTCGTACCCCGGCTCGCGGCCGCCCTGGTCGCCCTGGCCGACCTCTCCGCGGCCCCGACGCCGACGGCCGGCCGCCGCATCGAACTCGCCCTGACCCGGGACGAACTGGCCCAGCACCTCGGCGTCTCCCGCAACACCGTCACCGCGGCCCTGGCAGCCCTGGCCGCCCACCGCGTCGAAGCCGGCCGGAAGTCCATCGCCCTGGACGACCTCCCCGCCCTCCGCCGCGCCGTCTCCTCCCTGCGTGGCTGACGGCCTGTTGACCCGCCCATCGATGTGACCTCCGTCACCCGTCTTCTGCACTGAGTGAGCACACGGAACGACGCTGCGTCGCGAAGCTTGATGGCGCAAGGTCAGCACCGAACCAACGAGGAGCAGAGATGACGGAGTTCGACCAGCCGATGCCCGAGGCCAGCGCCCTGCCGTACAGCCGCAGCCGGCAGCTCCCGCCGTACCGGGGCATCGTCGCCGTGGACGCCAAGGACTTCACCGGGTACCCGGCGATCGAGCACGGAGTGATCAGCGAGGCCGTGCCGCAGCTGCTCGAGCGGTCCTTCGGGAAGGCCGGGCTGGGCGAGGTCTGGCGGGACCGGCGCTTCCCCAACTCGACCGGTGACGGGTACGTGTTCGGCTTCGACCCGGCCCGGATGCCCTTCCTGATCCACCCCTGGCTGAACACCCTCCAGGAGGTGCTCGCCGAGTTCAACGTGCAATCGGTCGGGGCGGTGCGGGTCCGGCTTCGGGTCAGCCTCCACATCGGCCCGCTCCCCGACGCCGGCGGCGAGTTCGACGGCAACGGCACCCCGCGCAACGACACCCACCGGCTGCTCGACTCCCGCCCGGTGAAGGCCGTGCTGGCCGCCTCCAGCGAGAGCATCACCCAGGTTGCCGCCATCCTGTCCGACCGGTGCTACCAGGACGCGGTGGCGAGCGGCTACACCGGGCGCCACCCCGACCACTTCATCGAGGTGCCGGCGACCGTCGAGGGCAAGCGCTTCGACCAGCGGGCGTGGCTGTACGTGCCCACGCCCTCCGGGAACCTGTACGACCGCCGGATCCTCGGCGACGCCGTCGTCGCGGAGCACGAGGGGCGGGACGGCCGGAAGGCGGACCGGCCGACGCAGGGGCGCCGGGCGCCGAGGGCGGTCGTGACGCAGCGGGGCGACGGCAGCAACCTGAACAGCGGCACGGTGTACGGCGGCCAGAGCGTCACCAACGCGGGACGCGACTCCTACGGCGGCTTCGGCGGCGACTTCGTCCAGGGCAACAAGAGCGGTGACACGGTCCACGGCGACAAGAACGAGCACCACCGGTGAGCGGTGACGAGCGCCCGGCCATCGAAGGGCCGTCGGGCGCACCGGACGACTTCGACCCCGACTTCGGCATCGACGACGACCTGGCGGACCGGTTCGCCGCCTGGAGAGGGGACCAGCCGTTCATCTTCGCGCCGGGCGGCAACATCAACACCGGTTCGGTGCACGGGGACCAGCGCGTCGAGAACGGCGGCGTCGGGGCCGCCCCGGGCGGCGGCGAGCGGGTCGAGGCGCAGGACGGACCCATCTCATCGACGGAGATCCTGGCCGCCCGGACCGGTTTCGCGGAGCCGGACTGCTTTCCCGAGGGGCTGAGCGCGCTCGGCACCCGGTTGCTCTTCCTCGCCGGTGAACCCGGCACGGGACGCCGCACCACAGCTCTCAACCTGCTGTTCACGGGCAGCGGGAACGCCATGGCCCTGCGCGCCCTCGACAGCGACTCGGACCTGTCGTCCTGGCGGCCCACCCACAGTGAGGCCAGCGGCTACCTGGTCCACGGGCTGTCGCCCGCCGTTCCGCTCGGTCCCACGGCGATCGCCAAGCTGCGCGCCCGCCTGGACGCGGCCGACGCCCGCATGGTGGTGCTGCTGCCGCACGACCCGGGTGTGCTCCGCCGTCTCATCCGCGAGATGGACATCAGTCCGGTGCGCTACCTGCCTCCGTCAGCGCGTGCGGTCTTCGACGCCCGGCTGGAGGCCGTACTGCCCGACGAGGGGCGACGCCGGGACCTGCTGGACCGGCTGGGGCCGGACCTTGACGAGCTGCTGGCGCCCCAGTTGGTGCCGGCCCAGGTCGCCGAGCTCGTCGACGAGGTGACCCGGGACGGTGAGGACGGCCCCGAACTGGCCGACCTCGGCCAGCGGCTCAGCTTCCGTGCGGAGACGGAGGTCCCCGACCTCCTGAATAAACTCCGTGAGGACCCCGACGCACTGGCTTTCCTACTGGTGACGAGCGTCCTGGAAGGGCTCGACCACCGCATCGTCCGGGAGGAGGCCGACCGCTTGCTCAAGCTGGCGGACGGCCGCCTGGACGCGGTGCTGCGGGCGGAAGCGAACGGGGAGGGTGAGCGGGGGCAGGCCGTGCGCGGGGAGCCCCCTCGACCGAATCCGCGGTTCGTCTTCCGGCGCTCGCTGGACGAACTGCTGGTGACGATCCGCGCCGAGTGTTCGCCGGTGGGGGTGCGGGAGACCGCGGGCTACGCCTACACGGTGGAACCGATCCGCTTCAAGCGGCATCGACAGGCGGAGACGGTGCTGCGACATGTGTGGCGGCAGTACGGCGAAGTCTCCGGTCTGCTGACCGAGTGGATGGACAAGGTACCGGGGGCCGAGCCCGAACTGGCCGGACCCGTGGGTCGTGTGATGGGGTTGGCCGCCGGCTGGAGCGGCGGGCGCCGGGCGCTGCGGCACATCCATGAGCTGGCCCGGTCCGACCGAGCGCAGAGCCGCAGCACGGCCGCTTATGCTCTGGGCATCGCGGCTCAGGACCCGATGCTCGCAGGTGAGGTGAAGCACCGGCTCAACACCTGGAGTCATAACGGTGGTTGGCGGCTCCGGTCGACTGTGGCCGACGCCTGTGGCAGGGATTACGGAGCGGCCCGGCCGGAGTTCGCGATCGAGCTGATCCGCCGTTGCTACCGCGGGGAGGAGGAGGACGAGCGCGCGGTTGCCATGGCGGCACGCGGGTCGCTGGAGAGCCTCTTCTCGGGAGGGAACCAGTCGGTGGCGTTCCGGCAGCTCATGAAATGGGCGGGCGAGCCGGGGCGCGACCAGGATCTTGCTCTCTCGGCCTTTCCGGGGTTGCTGTGGAACCCGGTCTGGTTTCAGCAGCAGCTGCGTCCCGAGGGCGAGTTCACCGATGCGGTGTTCTCCTTCATCCGGCGGTCCCTCAATGACGAAGTCCTCTTCCCCGCCACGAAGTACCGACTGCTCGCCTGGTGCGGTCGGGCGGTCTGGGACGAGGAGCTCCGCGCCGACGTGGAGAGGCTGCTCACGGTGCTCGCCGAGGAGATGCGGCCAGGTGAGCTGAGACTGCTGGTCGAGATCGACCGCAGCGACGACCCCGATCTGGTCGGCCGCGACATCGCCCACCGCGCCCTGGAGTCCTGGCGGCACGGCGCACCGCAATCCCACCACTCCGCCCCTGCGTTCGGAGGCCCTCGATGACCCTGGACAGTGACCCGCCCGTCTACACCCAGGCCACCCGTGCCCCCTGGCGGGAGATCCTCCGGCACCGCTGGTCCGGGCGGCGAGACAGCGCCCTGGTCCTGGTGGACCGAGCAGGGATGCACCATCAACTGGGGCCGAGCCGTCCGCGACCGGCTGACGTGGGGGAGGACGGCGGCTCCGCCCGGAGGTTGGGGCTGAGCGGCTTCGACCGGGCGTACCTGGTCAAGCTCGACGAGCGTCCGGGCCTCCGCACGGTCGGCCTGCCCACCCCGTACGGTACGGAGTCGGTGGAGGTCCACGTCCTGTGGCGGGTCCACGATGCCGCACAGGTCGTACGGACCGGGACCAGCCGGGGCTGGCTGCCGGTGCGGAAGGACCTCGACCGCCGCCTGCGTCAGCTCAGGGAGCAGTTCGCTGCCGCCCAGAGCAGACTGGGCCCCGACCAACTGCTGCAGTACCTCGCGGCGCCGTACGTTCTGCCCCACTTCGGTCTCAGCTACCGCGTTACGGACGTCTCAGAGCGCGAGCACGGCAACGAACTGCGGCTCGGGGCACCGGACGCGACGGACATGCCGTTCGACTGGATGGCGAAGAGCCAGGAGGAGTACGCGTTC
The DNA here is from genome assembly GCF_040629945.1 of Kitasatospora sp. NPDC005856. Lineage (NCBI taxonomy): Bacteria > Bacillati > Actinomycetota > Actinomycetes > Kitasatosporales > Streptomycetaceae > Kitasatospora > Kitasatospora sp. NPDC005856. The sequence goes on from NZ_JBEXWT010000003.1 coordinate 142,722, forward strand.
TGCCGACGGTCCGTCCAGGACGGACCGCTCGCGCTTGCCGGGCTGTGGCTCGCCAGGAAGCCCGACGAGGTGCGCGATGTCCTGGACTGGGTGGTGAACCACGCCGACCTGCTCCGCGGCGAGACCACCTGGCAGGACCAGATGGCGCTGATGCTGGGCAAGTTGACGACGCAGGAACAGGAGGAGATCTCCAAGGTGCTGCGCGACCGCCTGGTGTCGCTCGGTCGGCACATCCCCGGGCCTCCTCCGCAGCCCCCGGGGCCGGGCTTCTCCAAGATCCACTCCCACGTCAACGGCTGGGCCGGTGACGTCCCGAACGGGAGCCCGCGGTGACCGGCGCGCGCCTGCGCCGACTGCCGTCCCGGCGACGCACGGGCGCTGGGCCCCGTCGGCGCGCTACGGGCGGGAGCCGCACGTCTGTCGCGCCGATAGCGGCGCCCAGTCCGTCCTCGCTGTCGGCGATGGAACGCCTGATGGCGGCCAACAGCGCGGAGCTCGTCCGGGCCGACACCAAGGCCGCTGTGTTCCTGGCCTTCACCGGGGCGGTGATCGCCACCTTCGTCCCCCTGGACGGCGGTGCCGGGTCCGACTCCCTGGTCTGGACGGTGCCGCTCCTGCGGTGGGGTGCCGTGGCCAGCGCCCTGTTGGCGGTCGGCTGCTTCGCCTCCGCGCTGGTGCCGCGTCACCGCAGGGGTCGGCGGGGTGGTGCGGCCGGGCCGGGGTACTTCGAGCACATCGCCCCGGGGGCGGGTGCGGACCGGCTGCGCCGCGCCTTCGAACGGGCCGGGCACGACCCGGCGGGTCCGCTGCTCTCGGCGTTGGCCGGCACCAGCGCGATCATCCGCGTGAAGTACCGCTGGATCGAGGCCGGTACGGTCCTGCTCCTGCTGGCGCTGCCGCAGTTCGCGCTCACCCTCCGGCCGCTGTGACGGCGGGCCGCTGACGGGCCCGGCCGCACCACCACGGCCGGGGCCGGTGGCACGATCGAAGGCAACACCTGTTGCGCGGTGAGGCAATGATGGTTGACGGGCTGCGGCACAGGTCCGTACAGTGCCGGGCCATGGACACGGACGATCTTGGTCGGCGGGTGGCGGAGGATGTGGCCGGTGGCGGCGGGGTGGAGGGACTGCGGCGGCTGTCAGGGGTGATCGAGGCGCTGGAGGAGCGGCGGACGGAGCTGGTGGAGGAGCTGCGGCGCGGGCGGGAGGCGACCTGGGAGGAGATCGGGCGGGCCTGCGGGATGACGCGGCAGGGCGCGACCAGGCGGTGGGCCGGGCGGCTGCGGGCGCGGTCGTTCGGGGTGGCGGCGGACGCGTACCAGCACGGACGGCCGGGCTATCCGCAGGCGCTGATCGGCTCGGCGGTGCCCCGGGATGCCCGCAGGGTGCTCGATCTGGGCGCCGGGACGGGCAAGTTGACTACTCTGCTGGTCGACGCGGGCCTGGACGTGGTCGCGGTCGAACCCGACGAGGGGATGCGGGCGCGGCTGGCCGCGGCGGTGCCGAAGGCGGCCGTCCGGGCGGGCTCGGCCGAGCGCATCCCGCTGCCGGACTCCAGCGTGGACGCCGTCGTGGTGGCGCAGGCCTGGCACTGGTTCGACCCGGCGGCCGCGGTGCCGGAGATCGCCCGGGTGCTCGCCCCCGGCGGCACCCTCGCACTGGTGTGGAACGTCCGGGACGAGTCCGAACCCTGGGCGGCCGCCCTCGGCGTGCTGATGCACCGTGCGGCGCCGCCGCGGATCGACACCAGGCCGGTCCTTCCGGCGCCGTTCGGTGCGCCCGAGCGGCTGGAGATCGGCTGGGAGCACGTCACCACCCGGGCCGGGATCGTCGACATGGTCGCCTCGCGCAGTTACGTCATCGCGCTGCCGGAGCAGGAGCGGGTGCGCCTGCTGGCCGACGTCGAGCAGCTGCTGGCCACCCACCCGGACCTGGCCGACCGCGAGGAGATCGCACTGCCGTACGTGACGAGGTGCACCCGTGTCCGTCTCGGCTGAGCGCGGTCGGCATCCCGCGGCGGGGCCTGCCGCACGGCCCGTGGTGCTGCGCCGTCTGCGCGTCGCGGACGCCGAACCGTACCGGGCCTTCCGGCTGTCGGCGCTGCGCGAGACACCGAGCGCCTTCACCTCCAGCCACGCCGAGGAGGCCGGCAAACCGCTGTCCGCGACGCTGCACCGGCTGGCCGGGGCCGAGCACGGGCCCGGCGCGCTGATCGGCGCCTTCGACGGCACCGGCGCGCTGGTCGGCACCGCCGGGCTGAAAGTCCCGCAGCGCCGCCAGGAGCGGCACAAGGGCACGCTGTACGGCATGGCGGTGGCCCGCAGCGCCGCCGGCCGGGGGATCGGCCGCGCCCTGGTGCGGGAGGTGCTGCGCACGGCGGAGCGGGACGGGCGGCTGCGGCAGGTGCTGCTGACCGTCTCGGAGGGCAACGAGCCCGCCCTGCGGCTCTACACCGCCTGCGGCTTCGAGGTGTGGGGGCGCGAGCCGAGGGCCGTCCTGGTCGACGGACGGGCGGTCGCGAAGCTGCACATGGTGCGCCTGCTGGACGGGGGCGAGGACGAGGACGCCCCGCCGGAGGTGCTGGCCGACGCGATCCGCCGGGTCGCGGCGGGGGAACGGGTGGTGGACCCGGAACTGGCCGCCGCGACCCTCGCGGCGGGCGTCTCCCCGCTCACCGCCCGGGAGCGCGACGTGCTGAACGCCTCCCGCTCGGGCGCCGGGGTGGCCGAGATCGCCGCCAAGCTCTACCTGTCCGAGGGGACGGTCCGCAACTACTCCTCCTCGGCCATCGCCAGGACCGGAACCCGCAACCGTACCGAGGCCCTGCGGGTCGCCGACGAGCGCGGCTGGCTCTGACCGTGTCCGGGGCGACGGCACCCGGCCGTCGGTCCTCGGCGATCGGTCTCCGTCGGCCTCCGGCCGTCGGCGAACTCAGGTCGCAACGGTCCGGATGGTATGGACAGGGCCAAGCGTGCCGAGCGTGCCGCGCGTCCGGCAGAGGCGGGCGGCACGCTCGGCGTCCGGTCAGCGGGCGAACTTCGCGATGGCCGCCGGGGTGACGGGGGTGAAGAAGTTGACGAGGTTCCCGTCGGGGTCGCGGAACAGCAGTGAACGGTTGCCCCAGGGCATCGTGGTGGGCTCGGTGACGAAGTCCGTGACGAACCCGGCCAGGTCGCGGGCGACCCGGTCCACGTCGTCGACGAGGAACTCGGTGATCACGCTCTGATTGGCTGCCGGCCGGGCGGAGCCGGGGGCGAACAGCGGGACGGTGCGGGTGCCGGCGATCGCGAGGGTCGCGCCCGTGGTCCGGAGTTCGGCGAAGTCCTCGGTGGCCCACTGCGCCCGGACCGCCAGGGCCCGCTCGTAGAAGTCGACCAGCCGGGCGACGTCGCCGGTGATGATGCGGATCGAGACGAATTCCATGGGTTGCTCTCCTCGGTCGTGCCGGACCGGAAGCGGCCGCGGTCGTGCGGCCGTCCGGGTGTCCGGTCGTGCGTTCGGCAGCGTAGGAGGAATAGTGGACAGAATCGGTCCTCTAATCGGCCTAGGCTGTCCTCCATGTCCAGACCCACCGGCCGTGTACTGACCCTGCTGGAACTGCTGCAGTCCGGCGGCACCCGTACGGTGGCCGAGCTCGCCGACCGGCTCGGCGTGGACGGCCGGACCGTGCGGCGCTACGTGGACCACCTGATCGACCTCGACGTGCCGGTGGAGTCCGTGCGCGGCCGGTACGGCGGCTACCGGCTCGCCTCCGGGCACCGGCTGCCCCCGCTCATGCTCGGCGACGACGAGGCCCTGGCGGTGCTGCTCGGCCTGCTCGCCGGCCCCCGGGCCGGACTGGCGACGGCCGAACGCACGGCAGGTGAGACCGCGGCGGCCAAGATTCGGCGGGTGCTGCCCCGGCACGTGGCCAGCCGGCTCGACAACCTTCTGGAGTCGCTCTACTTCACGGACCGGCCCGGTGAGGCGGTCCCGCCGGAGACCGGGGTACTGCTCACCCTCGCCGACGCGGTGCGTCACCGGAGGCCGGTCGCGGTCCGGTACACCGACCGCAACGGCCGCCCCAGCGAGCGCACCCTGCACCCGTACGGGATCGTCGCCCACGCGGGCCGGTGGTACGTCACCGGCGCGGACGCGGGGATCGGCGAGGACCGCACGCTCCGGCTGGACCGGATCACGGACGCGAGGGCCCTGCCCGGCGCCTTCGACCAGCCGACCGGGCCCGACCCGGCCGAACGCGTCGTCTCGGGCCTGGCCACGGCCGACTACCGGCACGAGGTGACGCTGCGTGTCCACGCGACGCCCGAGCGGATCCGCCGTCACCTCCCGGAGAGCGTCGCGATCCTGGCCGAGCCCGAGCCCGAGCCCGAGCCCGAGCCCGCGCACTTGCCCGAAGCCGAGCGCTTGCCCGAGCCCGCCGGGGAACACGAACACGAAGACGGACACGAGTACGGAAACGGACATGAACCGGAGGCGGAGGTCGGCCCCGCGCGCTGGGTGCGCGTAGAGCTCCGGGCGGAGCGGCTCGACTGGCTGCCTCCGGTGCTCGCCGCGATCGACCGGCCCTTCGTGATCGAACGCCCCGCAGAGCTGCGGGACCTCGTCGCGGCCCTCGCCGACCGCCTCGCCTCGCACGCCCGTCGGACCTGACGGAACCGCAGCACCCGTCCCCGGACCGACGCTGATCCTGCAACCGCATCTGCTGACGGATGTCGTGCGGGGCTCGTTGGTGTATCTGTGTGCCGATGAGTTGACGGTTGAGCAGGTCGAGTCGTGGTTCGAGGGGATAGCCGGGTTCCATGCCCGCATCGCGCATCGTTTTGGCAGGTCGGAGCCCCGCGATCGGGCGCTGAACTGAAATGGATGTTGCAGCGCGCGATCGACGCCCGCGTCCCGTTCGCCCGGGTGACCGCGGACGAGGCTTACGGCCAGGCCAAGCACCTCAGGTCCTGGCTGGAGGAACGCCGCATCGCGCACGTGCTCGCCACCAAGGTCAACGACACCGTGATCACCGCGGGCTGGGCCGAGGTCCGGGTGGACAAGCTGATCGCGACACTGCCGCGGCAGGCCTGGAAGCGCATCTCCGGAGGCCAGGGCTCCCACGGCGAGCGGATCTACGACTGGGCCCGAGCAGCGATCCAGCCCGTGTGGGAGAACGGCTTCGGACACTGGGTCCTCGCACGCCGCTCCGTCAGCAGTACGTCCGGGCCTTCTTGACTGCGGGTTCGGCCTGCTGGGGGTCGGAGGTCACGGAGAGCAGCTGCTGCGCCTCCCGCAGGGCATCGGCGAGCGGCTGGAACTTGGCGTCCGCCAGGGCAGCCGCCCTGGCCAGTTCCTCGGCGCCGACGAGGCGCGCCACCACGATGTCGAAGGCCTGCCCGCCATCGGTGCCCGGCAGCTGTTCCGGCAGCCGACTCACGGCCGCGCACGCCAACTCGGCGTCGGTGCCCTGGGCCTTACCGGACGCCGCCCCTGACTGGCAGGCCGTCAGGGCCAGCAGTAGACAGACTGCGGCCACAGCCCTTGCCGGACGCCTCATCAGTTCCCCCTGTTCGAAGGCTTCCGCCATCGTCGGGGCTTCGCCCAGGGGACATAAGTCCAATCCCGGCCAGTTTGCACGAAGCGGCAGCCTGCCACTCCACGTGACGTCGCTCTCGCCCGCGCCATACCTGACGAGCTCTACCTCAACCGCCTCGGCGCGTTCTGGCTGTACGGCGGCCACCCCGGGTACAGATCCCCCGGATGCGGTTGCAGTACTGAGCCCCGGTGACGCCCGTGGCCCGCTCCCCGTAGGCGAATTCGAGGGAGCGGGCCACGGTGTTTCCTCAGGGTGCCGGGAGCGTAGCGCGGGGCACTGACAATCCGACCTGGCAGCGTCCGCTCGGCCCCTTCGAGCGGCCCCGGCCCGCCGCGAGCAGGCGCCGTCTCGCCCGCCCGCTGCGGCAAGGGGCGGCGGCCGACTGCGCTCGTCCATGGTCGTCGGCCGAGCGGAGCCGAGCCGAGCCGACTGGGCCGGATCGTCGCAGTGCGCTGTCACAGCCCACTGCGATGATGATCGCCAGAACCGACAGGAGGGGCGCGGAACGTGAACGAGATGGCCGAGCAGGTCGTCCGGCGGATCGCCACGGAGGTCACCGAGCACGCGCCGGAGGGCTGGACCGAGGCGGTGGTGAACTGCACCGCGGGTGTGGGCGGTATCTCGATGTCCGGCAGGTACGCCGTCGACGGGGCGCCCGGGCAGCTGATCCGCCACTTCGGCTTCCACCCCGAGCTGCGGAGCCTGGCGGAGGCGATTCGCGACGCCCGGGGCTGGGAGTGCGTCAGCATGGAGGTCCGGTGGCGGCCGACGGGAGGGTTCGACCTGGTCGCGTTCTCGGACGTGGTCACCAGCGCCCACGGAGTCGGCGCAGGCTTCCAGGTGGTGCTCGACCACGGCTACCGGCTGCCCCAGCCGGGCTTCGCGCAGGAGCCGGGAACGGCCGGTCCGGCCGGCGATCCGGATCTGGCGGTGGCGCGGTTCCACGCGTATCTGGAACGCCGCGCGTCGATCCTGGGACAGCCCGAGGAACTGCCGCCTCCCGTTCCGGCCGCCGCGCTCGACGAGGCCGAACGCCGCCTCGGCCGCCCGCTGCCCGCCGATCTGCGGGCGTTGTACCTGATCGCCGACGGTGACGGCGTCGGCCACGAGAACCTCTGGCTGTTCGGCGACAACACCTGGCTGTCGCTGGAGAACCTGGTCCACGTCCAGGCCGAGTGGTGCGAACCGGACTGGTTCGGCTGGGACCTGGAGTGGGACGCGGTCGTCTTCGACGCCTACCCCGCCGACACCGTCCGGCGCTGTGGCGCGAACCCGGGCTGGCTTCCCTTCGGCTCCGGCCAGGACGCCAACTTCCTGGCCGTGGACACCGCTCCCGCCCGCAACGGCCGACCGGGTCAGGTCATCCGGATGGGCCGGGACCACGACCACGCCCCGCAGTACGTCGCGGACTCGGTGACCTCACTGCTCGGCCACTACCTGGACCTGCTGGAGCAGGGCGCCTACGAGGTGCGGGACGGCTCCATCCGCTTTCTGGATCCCGCCCGCGTCATCGAGCACAACGAGGTCGTGAACGACATGTCGGCGGAGATCCCGCCGACCCTCCAGGACATCCACATCAAGGACACGTCCGGCGCGCTCGACCTCACCCCGCTCACCGCAGCCGCCAACCTGCGACGGCTCCACCACTACGTCGGTGCCACCACCGACCTGGGCCCGATCCGCGCCCTGCCGATCGAGGCCCTGCGCGTCACCCTCGACACCCGCGACGGCGACGACCTGACCCCGCTGGCCGGCCACCGCCACCTCGTCGCCCTGAACCTGGGCACCACGGCCGCGACCGACCTCGCACCGCTGCGCACCGTCCCGAACCTGCGCTGCCTCGACCTCTCCCGAGCCGACGTCCGAGACCTCGCCGTCCTCGCGGATCTCCCCGACCTCCGCTACCTGGCTCTCACCGCACAGCAGTGGTCCGTCCTGCTGGACGAAGGCGACACACCGCCCCACCTCGCTGCCGCACGTCTGGCGGGCGACGACGTCGGCTTCGAGGACGCCCTGGCCTGGTCGGCCCGCCTCGGCCGCAGCAGCGGTGACGCCTTCCGCGTCTCCGGCACCCCCGGCCCCGAGGACGGTTGAGTCCTCCACGTGATCACCCCCGTGGACGGCAGTAGTGGTGGTAGATCCCGCTCCTGGTCACCTTGCCCCGGAAACCCCTCGGTCGACCACCATCGCTCGTCCGCCGCACAGGCGAAATCCCACTGGATCACGCCGGTACCGTTGTCGGTCCTTGCGGCGCCGGCGACATCCGCTCGCCGGGGATGTCGGTCCCGGCTGCGAGGATCGCGGCCATGGATCTCACCACGGCCCTCGCCGGGCTCGACGACCACCCCTGGGCCACCCTCTCGCACGCCTACGGCTGTGCCGAGGACCTGCCCGACCTGCTGCGCGCGCTCGCCGGGAGCGAGGACGAGGCGGCCGAGGGGGCGCTCTCCGAGCTGTACGGCAGCATCCTCCACCAGGGCACCGTGTACTCGGCCAGCGTGGAGGCCGTGCCGTACCTGGCCCGGATCGCCGCCGCCGGGAGACGGACGGCGGACGTGCTGTGCCTGCTGGGCGGGCTGGCCGAGAGCGAGGACGAGTGGCAGGTCCCGGAGGGTGCGGTCCGGGCCGCAGTGGCCGCCCAACTGTCGCTGCTGATACCGCTGTTGGCCGACCCGGACGAGACCATCCGGCTGACCGCCGCCTGGGCCGTCGGCCACACCCGGGACGGCGGAGCCGCGCCGGGCGCCCTGTGGGGGCGCCGGGCGGCCGAGGAGGATCCGGACGTGGCCGCCGAACTGCTCGTCGCCCTCGGCCGGGTGGACCTGAGCGCGGCCGCCGAGGAAGCCCGGGCGCTGCTCGGCGAGGAGACCCCGGTGCCGCTGCGGCTGGCCGCGGTCCTGGTCTGCCTGCGGAACGAGGAACGCTGGGAGGCCGTCCACCACACGGCCGTGCTCGGCCTGCTGCCCGCCCGCGAGCTCACCGTCGACCGCTACAGCATCCACCACGAGGAACTGCTGCACACCGTCGTCGACACCCTGCTGGAACGCGACACCGACGCCGACCGCGAGGCGGCCCTCGACCTGCTGGAGGCCGCCCTGGGCGACCCGCGCCCCGAGGTGCAGGCCGAGGCCCTGTGGGCGGCCGACCACGCCTGCCACATCTCGCGCGGCGCCCCGGCCCGGCTGCTCCCGGCCCTCGCCCCGCTCGCCGCCCAGGACACCGCGGCGAGCCTGCTGGCCAAGCTCGGCCCGCTCGCCGCCGAGGCCGTGCCCGTGCTGCTCGACCTCGCGGGCCGGCCGGAGGACGCGGCGGCCGACCAGGCCCTCGCCGCGCTGGTCCGGATCGATCCCCGGCGGGCCGCCCCGCTGCTGGCCCGCGCCCTGGAGCGGCGCCCCCGCGCCCGCCACGCCGCGGGTGACTCGCGCGCCCCGGCCTTCCCCTTCGACCGGGAACTGCTCGCCGCCGTCCGCGCCCGACTGGCCGTCGACGGGCTGGAGAACAACGAGACCGCCGACCTGGTCCACCTGCTGCGCCGGTGGGGCCCGCGGGCCGTCGCCGGCCTGCCCGAGCTGTGTGCCGTGCTGCCCCACTTCCCCCACGCCGCCTCCGCCGTGGCGGCCGTCGTCGCGGGCGGCCCGCCCGAGGCGCGCGAGCGGGCCGCCGAGGCGCTGCGGGCGGCGGGCGGTCCGCTCCAGGTGGCCCGTGCCCACTACGACGTCACCGGCGAACCCGACCTCCTGCTCGCCGCCGCCACCGAACGGCTGGCGGCCCCGCGTGAGCGGGCCGAGGTGGCCCAGGCGGCCGCCGACCTGGGCCCGGCCGCCGCCGGGCTGCTCCCGGCGCTGCTCGCGGCGGTCAGCGAGGACCCGGAGCCCACCGCCCCGCAGCTGGACGCCGACATCGCGACGGCCCGCGCCGTCTGGCAGATCGACGGCGACGCCGAGGAGGCCGTCCGGATCCTGGCGTCCGTCCTCGACCGCACTGCGGGGAGCCGGCTCTGGGCCCGCTGGACGGTGATCAGGGCGCTGCGCGTCGCCGCCTCCCTCGGGGCGGCCGGCCAGGACCTGATACTCCGCCTGGAGGCGCTGCTCGACGACCCGCAGAAGGCCGCCGGCGCCGCCCGTGCCCTGCTCGACATCGTCGACCCCGACACCGTCGAACTCGACCGCCTGGCCCGGGCCGCGCTCCACTCGGTGGAGACGGGCGCCGACGTCACGGGCGGCTGTGAGGTCCTGCACGCGCTGGGCGCCGCCGCCAGGGACACCGACCTGCACCGGTACGTCGGCGACCTCGTCGAGCGCGACGGCCGGATCGTCACCTCCGGCCTGGCGTACGAGATCATCGGCGAGGACGAGCGGCTGCGCGCCCTCCTGGCCGAGCTGCGCTGACCCGGCCGTGCCGGGCCGCCGGGGTGCCCACCTCCGCTGTCAGTCGCAGGCCGTAGCTTGGGAGGTGTCGGCGGGCCGGTCCCGAACCGACCTCCACCTCCATCGCCCGAAAGGGGACTCCGCCGTGTCCGTCGCCGTGGAAGAGCAGGTCACGTACCTCGAACTGTCCGAGGACGAGGGGAGCGCGCACAAGTTCTACGAAGTGCGGCTCGCCGGCCAGGTGGTGACCGTGCGGTACGGGCGGATAGGCGAGGACGGGCAGAGCAAGGCGACGACGTACCCGAGCCCGGAGAAGGCGGCCGCGTCGGCGGCCAAGAAGATCGGCGAGAAGGTCCGCAAGGGCTACGCCCCGGCCGTCCAGGGCGTGCGCCAGCGCCGGGCGGTGACCAGGCGGCAGATCGTCAGCAGCCGCTCGACCGCCCGTCAGGCACCGCTGCTGTGGCGCTTCCGCTCCGGCTCGCCCGCCTTCGGGATCTTCGTCGGCGAGGAGCACGCCTGGGTCGGCAACGAGCGCGGCGACGTCTACACCCTCACCCACGACGGCGAGGTGACGGCCCGCTACGGTCTGCCGGACGGCGTCAAGTGCATCGTCGCGGACGACTGGTGGATCTACGCCGGCTGCGACGACGGCAAGGTGTACGACCTCGGCGGCAAGGTCCCGCGGGTGGCGTACGAGATCGCCCAGGACGTGGACATCTTCTGGCTCGACATCCACGACGGTGTGCTCGGCGTCGCCGACGAGCGCGGCGGTCTCACCACGGTGGACCACGAGGACGAGTTCCAGTGGCGTCGCCAGGCCGACGGCCGGGCCGGCTGGATGGTCCGCTGCGACGCCGACGGCGTCTACCACGGCCACTCCCGCGGCGTCGCCCGCTACGACAACCGCAGCGGCGACCAGCGGTGGCACACCCCGACCAAGGGCGAGGTGCTGTTCGGCTGGCAGGAGGCCGACGAGGTGTTCGCCGGCACCGGGCGCGGCTGGGTGCACCGGCTGCGCAAGTCGGACGGCGCCGAGGTGGCCGCCTACCGCTGCGACGCCGCCGTCTTCTCCTGCGCGGCCTCCCCGGACGGCGAGTACGTCTTCGCCGGGGACAACCACTCCTCGGTGTACTGCTTCGCCGCCGACGGCACCCGGCTGTGGAAGCTCGCCACCGGCTGCGGCTCGGCGTACAGCATGCAGTACCGCGACGGCCGGCTCTACCTGGTGACCACCGACGGCTCGCTGGCCTGCCTGGACGCCAGCGAGCAGGCGGTGCGGGCGGCCGAGGACGGCACGCTGCCGAAGACCGCAGAGGTCAAGGGCGCGGACCGGGAGCCGGTGCTGGCCGGTGCCGGGCTGGAGACGGTCTCGGTGGCCACGGTCCGGACCGGCGGCGAGGTCGAGGTCGAATGCGTCCAGGACGGCGCCCGGCTGCGGGTGCGGGTGGTCTCGCAGGGCTACGACCCGTCGTGGCGGGTGCAGTTCCCCAAGGACGTCCGGATCGCCGGGGCCCGCTACCTGGTCGCCGAGGTGCGGGAGTCCGCCTCGGGCGGCTTCTACCGGGCGCGCGGTGAGATCAAGCGCCTGCTCTGACCGGGTGGATCCGGTCCGATCCGGTGCCGGGGCGGTCGCACGGGGGTGGCGGCCGCCCCGGGGGCCTCAGGCCAGCCGCAGCACCAGCTTTCCGGTGTTCCCGCCGCGGAAGAGCATCGCGAAGGTCTCCGGGAAGTCGTCCACGGTGCCCTCCACCACCTGCTCCTTGACCTTGATCCGGCCCTGCGCGATCCAGCCGGCGAGCTCGGCGGCCGCCTCCGGGTACCGGCGGGCGTAGTCGAACACCACGAAGCCCTCCATCCGGGCCCGCCGCACCAGCAGGGACAGGTAGTTGGACGGGCCCTGCACGGCGCCCTCGTTGTTGTACTGGCTGATGGCGCCGCAGACCACCACCCGGGCGTGCATCGCCAGGCGGGTCAGCGCGGCGTCCAGGACCGGGCCGCCGACGTTGTCGAAGTAGACGTCGATGCCGTCCGGGGCGTGGGTGCGCAGGGCCTTGCGGACGTCCTCGGCGCGGTAGTCGATCGCGGCGTCGAAGCCCAGCTCCCCGGTGAGCAGCGCGCACTTCTCGGGGCCGCCGGCGATGCCGACCACCCGGCAGCCCTTCACCTTGGCGATCTGGCCCACCAGGCTGCCGACCGCCCCGGCGGCGCCGGAGACGACGACGGTCTCGCCCTCCTTGAGCGCCCCGACCTCCAGCAGCCCGAAGTACGCCGTCATCCCGGGCATCCCGAGGGCGCCCAGGTACGTCGACAGCGGCGCCAGCGCGGGGTCGACCGTGAGCGCGCCCTTCCCGTCCGACACCGCGTACTCCTGCACCCCGAAGGCGCCGACCACGTGGTCCCCGACCCGGAACTCCGGGTGGTTCGAGGCGATGACCTCCACCACCGAACCGGCCCGCATCACCTCGCCCAGCCCCACCGGCGGCAGGTACGACGGCCGGTCGTCGAGCCATCCCCGCATCGCCGGATCCAGCGACACGTACCGCGTCCGCCCGAGGAACTCCCCGTCGCCCGGCTCCGGAACGGCCTCCTCCCCGTGCGCCCAGTCCTCCGGGCGCACCTCCCCGACCGGCCGACTGGCAAGGCGGATCTGACGGTTGACTCCGGGGGCTCCGGCCATGACGTCTCCTGTGGCGCGCTCGGGCTCGACGGTGAACGCGGCCGATTCTAAGCAAGCGCTTGTTCAATGACTAGAGATTGTCCGGATTCGGAGGGTGCGCCTGGTGGCGTGTGCATATGCAAGGGCAGGCGCCGGTAGTCTTTCCGCCGGGTAGCCCCTGAGCGCGGAGACCGGCGCCGGACAGGAGAGCACTACGTGAGCACAGCGCACATTGGCCCGGGCGACTACAGCCGCGTGCCGAACCCGGAACAAGCCCTCAAGTATGCGATTCAGCACATTGCGGGTGACCGCGTCGAGATCGTTGAGGGAGTCATCACCCCTGTGTCGCCGTCCTGGGAACATGAGAACACCGTCGACCTGATCCGGTTGCAGATCGGCCCCCGTCAGCGCGAACTCGGACTGCGCTCGGGCTCTGGCAACCTCGACCTGCCGGGTACCGAGAACTACTACATTCCCGACCTGGCCCTGGTGCCGGTGAAACTGGCCGTGAACAATCCCGGTGCGTTGCTTCCCGACCAGACCGTCCTCGTGGTCGAGGTCACCTCTCCGTCGAACGCTGACACCGACCGGACGGTGAAGCGCCGCCGCTACGCCCAGTTCGGTGCGCCGCTCTACCTCCTGGTGGACCGGCAGGAGCGGGCCTGCACGCTGTTCTCCCAGCCGGGCGCGCTCGGCTACACCCGGGTCGAGGGGCCGCATCCGTTCGGGGTGCCGGTGCGGTTGCCTGAGCCGTTCGAACTCGACCTGGACACCAGCGAGTTCTGAGCCGGTTCCGGTCCGTGAGGTCGGGCCCCGTCGCGAACTTCCCCCGTCACTGACGGAGATCATCGAACTCCCGGCACGGACCGCCCTCACGAAGCACTGCCGGCCGTCAGTGGCGAGGAGGAGAGTCGGGCCGACGGAGCCACTGAAGGAGTGCCGTGCCCGGAGCGGGAAGTCGGACCCGCCGACTTCCCGCTCCGGGTGATGGGTGGCGGCTTTCGGCCCGCCATGTCTGTCTACGGAAGGACAGCCCAGCGCTGGGTCTTGTCCGTGCTGCTCGCCTGCATGACGGTCGCCTGGGTGCTCATGGTGGTGAGGACGCGGCCGGTGGCCTGACAGGTGAAGGGCAGGGTGCCGCTGTCGTTCTGGGTGAGCGTCCACTTCTGCTTCGGGTCCGCGGCGGTGATCGTCTGGACGGCGACCGAGTCGTACTCCCCGAGGGAGGTGAGGGCCCGCGGGGTGGGGCAGCCGTCAAGGCTCGGCACCCGTCTCCGCACCGGTCCCGCCGGCGTGATCAGGATCCACCGCTGGAGTACCAGCGGTCAGCCCTCGCCGGGGGCGGGCTCCGGACGCCAGCCGAGGGCGGGCGCGAGGCGGGTCGCCAGGTCGATGAGTATCTGCACGTAGTCCTCATGCTCGAAGGTGAACGGCAGGGCGAAGGCGACCTCGTCCGCCTCGCGGTAGCCGGCGTGGGCGTGCAGCCGTTCGACGAGTTCCTCGGTCGTCCCGACCAGGTCGGGGGCGAACAGCAGCCGGGCCGGCCCCTGGGGGGCCAGGGTGCGCGGGGTGCGGGCGAGGGCGTAGGCCTGGTACTTGGCGCGCTGCTCGGGGGTGGCGCTGTCGGTGGGGATGACCACCAGGCCCTGGGAGACCCGGGCGCGTTCGCCGTCGGGGTGGCGCTCGCGGAAGGCGCGGATCTGGGCGGCCTGGATGGCGGCGAAGTCGAGCGGCCCCTCGGGGTCCTCCGGCTTCACCACGCTGCTGGTGAGCAGGTTGATCCCCTGCTCGCCGGCCCAGCGGGCCGAGCGCAGGCTGCCGGCGCCGCACCAGAGCCGGGAGGCCAGGCCGGGGGAGTGCGGCTGGACGCGGCGGGAGTACGCCTCGATGCCCTCGGTGCCGGCGAAGCCGGAGGCGTCCTCGCCACGGACCAGGGCGAGCAGCCGCTCGGCGCGCCGGGGGCCGAAGTCCTCCTGCTCGCCGGTGTCCGGGTAGAGCGCGCCGCGCACGTGCTCGTAGTGGGTGGGCCGGCCGACGCTGAAGCCGGGGTTGAGCCGACCGCCGGAGAGCACGTCCACGGTGGCCAGGTCCTCGGCGAGTCGCAGCGGGTTCTCCCAGCCGAGCGGGGTGACGGCGGTGCCGAGCTGGATGCGGCTGGTGCGCTGGGTGGCGGCGGCGAGCACCGCGATCGGGGAGGAGATGCCGTACTGCAGGTGGCGGTGGCGCAGCCAGGCGCTGTCGAAGCCGAGCTGCTCGCCGAGGGCGATGAGGTCGAGGGTGGACTCGTGGCCCCTGCGGGGGTCCGCCTCGTCGAAGAGCCCGATGGTCAGGAAGCCGAGTTTCCGCAGCGGGCGAGGGGTCGGCGACATGGTGGGCTCCGCGGGGTGAGGGGCGGCCCGGGAGGGGCCGGTCGGGGGGTGCTTTCCGAACGTAAGCAGCCGCCGTGGCGTCCGACAAGATCGACGCGCGATCCGGACACCGGCCCGCAACGCGGCGCAACGCTGAGCAATGCGGTGTCACGTGCGGCGGCCCGTGCCCCGTCGCGCGGCGGCTCCCACCCCGCCGCGCGAACGGGGTGGGAGCCGCCGCATCCGGGCCACGTCAGGCCCGCATCCGGCCCGCGCGCGGGAGCCGTCAGCAGCTGCGCAGTTCCGGGCTCTGGTTGCGGATCTGGTTGTGCAGCGAGGTGAACTCGCGGTACGCCGCGCCGTCCTCGGTGCCGGGTCGGAAGGCGCCGACCCGGTGGCAGTTGACGAAGGCGAGCTTCACCCCGAAGTGGTTCTCCAGGCTGCCCCGGATCGCGTTGCTGGCGAGCGCGCGCAGCAGCTGGGCGCGCTGCTCGTCGCTGGGCGTGGTGTTGTCGGTGGTGAACTCCTCCTGGCCGGCGGCGAGTTCGGTGCTGAGCCCGGCCACGACCTGGTAGGCATACGGGAGCGAGGCGCGGACGGTCGCGAGGAAGTCGGCCTCGTCGACGCGGCCCTGCCGGGCCTGGGCGAGGAGGGCGGGGGAGACGTCGAGCGACATGGAGGTCCTCTTTCGGGGTGCGTCGGGCTTCGACCGGTGGCAGGCGGTGGTGGCCCGCGGAACGGGCAGGGGCGACCCGCAGTACGGGCAGCGCTCACCCGCACCGGTTATCGAAGATGAAAACCATTGCAGGAAAGACTCTCCCGGTCACCCTGACGCCCTGTCAAGCACCACTCCCCGAAGGGCTGACGGCGGGCGGCGCCGGCAGTCGGCCGACCTTGATGACGAACACCGCGATCGTCGCCGCCAGCGCCGCGAAGACCAGGCCCATCTGGAACGCGCTGGCGATGCCGTGCACCAGCACCTGTGAGGAGTACGGCGCGGGGAGCCGGCCGGTGGCCCGGAACTGGGCGAGCTGCTGCGGGGTGGCCTGCCGCAGGAACGCCCCGGCCTGCTGCCGGGCCTCGTTGCGGCTGGCCGTGCCGAACACCGTGACCAGGATCGACAGGCCGAGGGAGCCGCCGACCTGCTGGGTGGTGTTGAGCATGCCGGTGGCCGCGCCCGTCTCGTGCGGGGCGACGTGGGAGACGGCGGTCAGCATCACCGGGACGAAGATCGAGCCCATGCCGAAGCCGAACAGCAGGGTCGGGCCGAGGATGCCGCCGACGTAGGTGCTGTCGATGTCGATCTGCGTCGCCCAGGCCACTCCGGCCAGCACCAGCAGCGAGCCGGTCACCAGGAAGGGCTTGGGACCCCAGCGCAGCTGGTTGCGGGCGGCGAACTGGGCGGCGGCGATGATCGCGACGCTGATCGGCAGGAACGCGAAGCCGGCCCGCAGCGGGCTGAACCCGAGGATCTCCTGCACGAACAGGGTGATGAAGAAGAAGATGCTGAACATCGTCGCGGTCACGCAGAGCATCAGCGCGTACGCGCCCGAGCGGTTGCGGTCGCGGAACAGGTGCAGCGGGGTGATCGGCTGCGGCACCCGCCGCTCGTTGAACAGGAAGCCGGCCAGCAGGGCGAGGGCGAGGCTGAACGCGGTCAGCGTCACGGCGTCCGTCCAGCCGTGGTCGGAGGCGCGGATGAAGCCGTACACCAGCGAGACCATGCCCGCCGTGGCGGTGAACGCGCCGGTCAGGTCGAAGCGCCCGGGGTGCCGTTCGGACTCGTTGATGTAGAGCGGCGCCAGCAGGGCGATGGCGATGCCGATCGGCACATTGACGAAGAACACCCAGCGCCAGGACAGCCAGGAGGTCAGCATGCCGCCGAGCAGCAGCCCGATCGCGCCGCCGGCCCCGGCGACGGCGGAGAACACCCCGAAGGCCCGGTTGCGCTCCGGGCCCTCCTTGAAGTTGGTGGCGATCAGCGCCAGCGCGGTCGGCGAGGCGATGGCACCGCCCAGGCCCTGGAGTGCCCGCGCGGCCAGCAGCCAGGCCGAGGACTGGGCGACGCCGCCGAGCAGTGAGGCCAGGCTGAACACCAGCACGCCGACCATGAACACCCGTCGCCGCCCGAGGATGTCGCCGGCGCGCCCGCCGAGCAGCAGCAGCCCGCCGAAGGTGAGGGTGTAGGCGTTGATGACCCAGGACAGTTCGGTGGTGTTGAACCCCAGTGCCTGCTGGATGTGCGGCAGGGCGATGTTCACGATCGTGATGTCCAGGACGACCATCAGCTGTGTCGCCGCGATGACGGTGAGTGCAATCCCCGGGTGCTGGCCCCGACGTGCGGTCGCGGGCGAAGCCTCGGCCAGGGCGCGCGAGGTGGCCATGGCAGGTCCCCCAATGGGTTCGGGGGTGAACGGCGGACAGGCGGCGGATTCGTTCACCACTACCGACGGTATCCCCGGGGCATAGGGAACACAATCGTTCATTACGGACATGTGCCCGCCTCGACCGTCACCGCGCGTAGAAGAGGTATGGGGCCGGTGCCCGCACCGCAGGGTCCGCCCGTCCTTCGAGGAGGCGCCGAAAGCCGTTCCGAAAGCCGTCCCGATGGCCGTAGATTTGCCCCGTGCCCACGACGGGGCAGTGGGCGGGACGGCTGGAGACGCTTTGCGGGACGGTTTTTCCGATGGATTCCTCACGCGGCTGGCGCGCGAGACGCATCCGGTGGACCTGATGTGCCTCTATCTGCTCCACGGCTCGGTCGAACGGATCCCCGGCCTGTTGGTCGATCGCGAGACGCTGTCGTTCGAGCACCTGAGTCGGCATGCCCGTGCGGAGGGCCGCTCCAGTTACGGCGACGCGGACATGTTCTCACTGTGCGTCAGGAGGAAGGTCCGCGGGCGGCTGTACGGCCTGGAGTTCAGAATCCACTTCATCGCCGGTGAGCCCTATGCCGACGCGGTGATTCCGTTCGGTGCCCCGGTCGACCTGCCCCGGTTCGTGCACCACCTTCGTGGGCATTACGGCTCGGGTGCGGCTCCGGGGGACTGGGACTTCGACGTGTACACCGATGTGCGTGATCTCCGCGAGAGCGTCGTGCTGTTCGGCAACCGGCGCGAGGTCTGGTTCCAGGTCGACCGCGGCCCGGTGGTCGCCGGTCGGTCCAGGTTGATTCCCCGGGGCCGGGGCCGGCTGGTGACCGGCCGTCTGCACGGCAACCAGTTCGGGACGCATTCCCGACCGCATGCGGGGGGAGTGATGTTCCCCGACCGCCTCGCCGCCGTCGAGGGCGTCTCGGCCGAGGCCCGGGCGTACCGGCGGTACGTGGCCAGGCTGCGCGATCCTCTTCCCCGGCGGGCGGGGCGGCCGGTCCGTCCAGGGGTGCCGTGGACCCGATGACATCAAAACGTAACGTCTCCATGAGAAGTCGTCAGGCGTAAAGCCTTCCCCAAGTCCTGTCCAATCTGGCATGTTTCCTTCAATTCCCGTGCGATCCCCATCCCCCTCACGCACGGGCCGAATCGGAGGACACGTGTCACCCCTGATATCCCGGCGGCTCGGCCGCCCGGCCGCAGCCCTCGCCGTGCTCTCGGCCATGGCGCTCGCCACCCCCACCGCCTTCGCGACCGCCGCCACCTCGACCACCACCCCCACGGTCCCCGGCGCCGTCTCCGCGCCCGCAGCCCAGGCCTCCGCGGCCCAGGCCCCCGCCGTCGCGGGCGCCGCGGCCGGCTGGGCCGCCGGCACCCGCGCCTACATGGTGATCAGCGCCCCCGCCGACATCGCCGCCGCCAAGGCCGCCGTCGCGGCCAACGGCGGTACGGTCTTCGCGAGTTACGACCAGATCGGCGTCATCGTCGCCCACTCCACCAGCGCCGGTTTCGCCGCCGCGCTGCGGACCGTCACCGGCATCCAGCAGGTCGGCGCGACCCGCACCTCCGACGTGCCGGCCGACGCCTACAGCCCGGCCCTGCCCGCCAACCCCGCCCAGGCGACCACCACGCTCACCGAGTCCAACCGCTGGGACATGACCCAGATCAAGGCCGACCAGGCCTGGAGCGTCACCACCGGCTCGCCGTCCGTCAAGGTGGGCGTGCTCGACACCGGCGTGGACGACCAGCACCAGGACCTCGCGCCGAACTTCGACGCCGCCGACTCGGTCTCCTGCGCCTACGGCAAGCCCGACACCCGCAGCGGCGCCTGGCGGGACGTGGACACCCACGGCACCCACGTCGCCGGCACCATCGCGGCCGCGAAGAACGGCAAGGGCGTCATCGGCGTCGCACCGGGCGTGAAGATCGCCTCGGTCCGGATCGCCGAGCCGACCAGCACCCTCTTCTACGCCGAGAACACCGTCTGCGGCTTCGTCTGGGCCGGCGACCACGGCTTCAAGGTCACCAACAACAGCTACTACACCGACCCCTGGCAGTTCAACTGCCCGAACGACCTCGACCAGGCGGCCATCATCGAGGGCGTCAAGCGCGCCCAGGAGTACGCCGAGGGCAAGGGCTCGCTGCAGGTCGCGGCGGCCGGCAACGCCGACTACGACCTGGCCAACAAGACCACCGACACCGAGAGTCCGAACGACTCCACCAAGGTCACCCGGACCATCACCAACGCCTGCCTCGACATCCCCACTGAACTCCCCGGAGTGGTGACCGTCGCTGCCACGGGCAGCGGCAGCGGCAAGGCCTCCTACTCCAACTTCGGCCGGGGCGTCATCGACGTCGCGGCGCCCGGCGGCGACGGCGCCACCGGCGTCTACTCGACCCTGCCCGGCGGCAAGTACGGCACCAAGAGCGGCACCTCGATGGCCTCCCCGCACGTCACCGGGGTGGCCGCGCTGATCGCGAGCACCGACCCGTCGCTCACCCCCGCCGACATCCGGTCCCGGCTGGCGAGCCAGGCCAACGACCTGGCCTGCCCCGCCTCCGACAGCCGCTGCACCGGCACCACCGCCAACAACGGCTTCTTCGGTGAGGGTCAGGTCGACGCGCTGAAGGCGGTCGGCGGCGGCACCCCGCCCACCGGCACGTACTTCGAGAACACCGCCGACGTGGCGATCCCCGACAACACCACGGTGGAGAGCCCGATCACCGTCACCGGCGTCAGCGGCAACGCCCCGGCGACGCTCAAGGTCGGCGTGGACATCAAGCACACCTACCGCGGCGACCTCGTCCTCTCCCTGGTCGCGCCCAACGGCACGGTCTACCTCCTGGAGGACTTCCCGAACAGCGACAGCACCGACAACGTCGCCAAGACCTACACCGTCAACGCCACGGCCAGTGCGGCGAACGGCACCTGGAAGCTCCGGGTGAAGGACGGCGCCTCCGGCGACACCGGCACGATCGACGCCTGGAACCTCACCTTCTGATCCCGCCGTTCCGACCGGCCGCCCGACGCCCGAGCGCGTCGGGCGGCCGGGCGCGCGCGGTCCGCCGAGGTGGGACCGGACCTTCGCGTTCGGGCGCCGTCAGCCGTCCCGGGTGGGCTCGTTGGCCGCCGAGTCGAGCCGGCCGGCCCGCAGGAGCTGCTGGCCGAGATCGATCAGGGCGCGGGCGGCGGCGTACTCGTCCCCGATCTCGGGTACGGGCGGGTCGTGGGGGTTGCGGCGGGCCGTGGTGCGGCTCTCCAGGGTGTTGTCACCGGTGTCCAGGACGGCGTGGACCTTGGTGGCGTCGCCCTCCTCGAAGAGGTCGAGGCGCAGGGTCCAGCGTTTGGTGCGCATCGGTGTCGGGGTCCTCGTGGTCACGTCCGGCTCCTCGGTGGTCGGGCTCGGCGCGGTCGCCGGGCCGGCGACGGGGTCAGCTGCCCCGGGTGATCTCGATCCTGCGGGCGGGTTTCGCGGTCTCGCCGATCGGTGCCCGGACGGTCAGGACGCCCTGCTCGTACGACGCGGTGACGTCCTCGTCGCGGACGCCGGCGGGCAGCCGGACACTGCGGCTGAAGGAGCCGTAGCGGAACTCGGAGTGCTGTTTGTCCTTCTTCTCCTCGACGCGTTCGGCCTGGACCGTCAGCACGCCGTCGTCGACGCTGATCGAGATGTCCTTGTCGGGGTCGACGCCGGGGAGTTCGGCCCTCAGCTGGTAGACGCCGTCGGCCTCGGACTCCTCGATGCGGATCACGTGTTCGCCGTGCGGCAGGCGGAATTCGGCGGGGAAGTCCTCGAAGAGGTCCGGCAGTGAGGACCACCGGCCTCCGAACGGGAACCTTCTGCGCAGGTCACTGGCCATGACGGCCTCCTGAGTGGGGATGTGGTCGTTTCCGGATGGTCAGGCGGCGGTCTCCGGCAGTGCGCTGCGGGAGACCGGCATCAACAGGTCCAGGAGCCGCTGGACGACATCGCGCAGCAGGTCGTCGACGGCGAGCACACCGACCGGGCGGTCGCCGTCGATCACGGGCAGTCGCCGGACGCCGGTGCTGCGGAAGGTGCGGTAGGCGGTGTCCAGGTCGGCGTCGGCGTCCACGGTGACGACCGGGACGGTCATCAGGTCGAGGACCGGCCGTTCGGGATCCGCGCCGTGCGCCAGGCCGCGGACGGTCAGGTCGCGGTCGGTGACGATCCCGAGCAGGCGCCCGTCCTCCGTGACGAGGACGCAGCCGACCGCCTCCTGCGCCATCAGGCGAGCCGCCTCGAAGGCCGTCGCAGTGGGGCCGATGGTCACCGCGGGCGCCGTCATGAGGTCCGAGGCCTTCACGGGGCCGCTGCCTTCGCGGCGTCGGCCAGCGAGACCGTGACGTCCGGCGGCCGGTCAAGCGTGTTCTTCACCGTGCACCGGCGGATGACCGCGAGCAGGCCGGGCGCCCGCTCGGGCGGCAGGCCGGGGACGGCGACCTCGATGGACACGGAGGAGATCCGGGCCGGGTGGTCCCGGGCCATGGTGTAGTCCGCGGTGACGTGCAGGCCGTCGCGGCTCAGGCCGTGCCGGTCGAGGTAGCCGCCGGCGTAGTGGGCGGTGCAGGAGGCCAGCGCGGAGGCGCACAGTTCGACCGGTGTCGGCGCGGTGTCGGCGCCGCCCGCGTCGAGCGGCTGGTCGACGGCCAGCGCGTGCGACCGGATGTCGATGGCGTACAGGTCCCCGTCGACCGGGTCCACGTCGATCCGGCCGGGTCGCGGCGCGTGTGGCCGACCGACGACGGCGGCCTGGCGGAGCAGCATTCCGGCGAGCCGTCTGGCCTCGTCCGCGGTGAGCGCGGTCCAGGCCTGGTCGGTGTCGTACGGTTCGCAGGCCGTGTCGAGGACGACGCGGCCGGTGTCCGGAAGGACCTCCGGCGCGAAGCGGGAGACCGACACCGTCCGCCCGGCGGCGGTGTGCAGCAACTGTTGGGTGGCGGTACGGGATTCGTCGGTGAGCACGGCGGTGGCCTCCGCTCGTCCGGGCCCGGGGCCGGGCCTCCGTTTCCAGCAGACCGCTGTCGGTGGCAGGGCGGCAGGGCCGTTGGGCCCACCACTGGACCCCATCGGGGGGACCGCCCGGGGCGGCGCGGGGCGGGCCGGGCGAAGCCGGATGCCACCGCGGCCCGTCACCCGGGAGGCGGACTGCCACTACTCGAACTCCGAACCGACGACCGGTGGCCCATCGGGCCGGATGATCCGGCCGGTGATTCCGGTGGGTTCGATGCGCATCCAGGTGTCCCGCTCGCCGCCCGCCCAGGGCAGGGGGTCGGCGAGCCGCTCGAACCGCTGGACGGCCTCCTCGTCGGAGACGGTCGAGGTGATGCCGTTCACCAGGACGCTCCAGCCGGTGGCGAACACCTCGTCCAGCCGGTCCACCTCGAAGGCGACCTCGCCGCCGTCCGCCCGGGCGAGGGTGCCGTCCGCGACGGTGCGGTAGAGGACGGCGGCGTCCAGTACCCGGTAGTTGACCGGCAGCGCCACCAGTCGTCCCTGCGGCGCGGTCAGCAGGACCCGGCCGACGCCACCCGCGCCGAGCCTGGCCCAGCAGGCCGCCGGGTCCAGCTCCTCCGTCCGCACCCGGGCGTTGGCCGGGGCCCGGCCGGGAGGGACGTCCCGCCCGCCGCCCAGCAGATCGGTGACCGTGGTGTCGAGGGCGTCCGCGAGCCGGGTGAGGGTGGTGACGCCGACCGGGACGGGATGCGTCTCCAGGTAGGCGACGAACCCCGCGTCCAAGCCGCCGCGCTCCGCGACCGCCTCACGGGTGAGGCCCAGCTCGGTCCGGCGGTGCGCGACGCGTCGGCCGAGATCGCCGGGGTCGACGGGCCGGGAGCCGGTCCGTTCGTCTGTGCTCTTCATGTCGACCTCCGTGGCCGGGCCGGGACATCGGGTGGCCGGGTTCTCCTCGGGCCGACCGGGGACACCACCCACCCGTTCCCATCGTCCGCCGCGGCCGAGCGGGCGGAGCAGGGCCGCTCGGACCACCTCGGCGGACCCGGAGGGCCCCGATCCGCCGCATCGGACCGACCGGCCCATGCGAGAACCCGGCGGGCGGCCGACAGTGGAAGGGCAGGGGCCGCCGACCGGGCGGCACCGGCGGTCAGGCCGAGGAGGGCGAGATGGGCACGACGGCACCGCTGCTGGACCTGGACGAGGCAGGCCTCGCCGAACTGGTCGCGGCCCTGCGGCAGCGGGACTACACCGTGATAGGGCCCACTGTCCGGGACGGTGCGATCGTGCTCGCCGAGCTGGCCTCGGCGGAGGACCTGCCGCACGGCTGGGGCATCGAGGCCGAGGCCGGCACCTACCGGGTGCGCCGGCGGGAGGACCGGGCGGCGTTCGCCCACTCCGCCGGGCCGCAGTCCTGGAAGACCTTCCTGCACCCGCCCCGGGCCCGCCTGTGGCAGGCGGACCGGGCAGGGGACGGGACCGTCACGGTCCGCGAGGACGGCGCGCCGCCGCCCCGCTACGCCTTCCTCGGCGTGCGCCCCTGCGACCTGCGCGCGATCGCCGTCCAGGACCGGGTGCTCACCGGCGGAACGTACCCCGACCCGGTGTACGGGCCGCGGCGCGCCCGCGCGTTCATCGTCGTGGCCGAGTGCACCGAGCCGAGCGCGGTCTGCTTCTGCACCTCGATGGGCACCGGCCCGGGCGTGCCCGGGGGATCGTCGTACGACCTGGCGCTCACCGAGACCGTCGAGCCGGACGGGGCGGCCCGCTACACCGTCCGCGCCGGAAGCCCGGCCGGCGAGGAAGTCCTCGCCGCACTCCCCACGCGCCCCACCGACGGCGAGCGCGCCCGGGCGGCCGTCGCCGGGGCCGCCGAACGGATGGGCCGGAGCATGGATCCGACCGACCTGCGCGCGCTGATGGCCGGCACGATGACGGCCGAGCGCTGGGACCAGGTCGCCAACCGCTGCCTGACCTGCGGGAACTGCACGATGGTCTGCCCCACCTGCTTCTGCACCACCACCGAGGAGGTCACCGACCTCACCGGCGACCACGCCGAGCGGTGGCGGCGCTGGGACTCCTGCTTCGACCTCGACTTCTCCCACCTGCACGGCACCGGCCCGGTCCGCAGCTCCGCGCGCAGCCGTTACCGGCAGTGGCTCACCCACAAGCTCGGAACCTGGCACGACCAGTTCGGTTCCTCGGGCTGCGTCGGTTGCGGCCGCTGCATCGCCTGGTGCCCGGTCGGCATCGACCTCACCGAGGAGGTCACCGCCCTGCGGGCCGAGGCGGCGAACCCCGGAGGAGCGCCATGACGCACGCGACCACCCCCGTGCCCTACCGGGTGCTGGCCCGCCGGCGCGAGACCGACGACACCGTCACCCTCGACCTGACACCGGCCGCCACCCCGATGAGCCCCTTCCGCCCCGGGCAGTACGCGATGCTGTACGCCTTCGGCACCGGTGAGATCCCGCTCTCCACCAGCCGGATCGACGGCACCGTGCTGAGCCACACCGTCCGTGCGGTCGGAAAGGTCAGCGAGGCGCTCTGCCGGGCCGAGCCCGGCGACTGGATCGGCACCCGCGGACCGTACGGCACGGCCTGGGGGAGTCCGCCGAAGGGCGGGGACGTGCTCGTCGTCGCCGGCGGGATCGGACTCGCCCCGCTGCGCCCGCTGATCGAGGAGGTCCTCGCCGAGCCGGAGTCGTACGGGACGGTCTCGGTGCTCACCGGGTACCGCGACCCCGGCGGGCAGCTGTTCCTCGACGACCTGCCGCGCTGGAGCACCCGCGCGCACGTGCGGGCCACCGTGGACGCCCCCGGGCCCGGCTGGCGCGGAGCGACCGGTCTGGTCACGGCCCTGTTGGACGGCGCGGACTTCCGGCCCGGGCACTGCGCGGCCTACCTCTGCGGCCCGGAGGCGATGATGCGGGCCACCGCCCGGGAACTGCGGCGCAGAGGCGTTCCCGCCGACCGGATCCGGGTCTCGCTGGAACGCAACATGCGCTGCGCCACCGCCTGGTGCGGGCACTGCCAGCTCGGCCCGGTGCTCGTCTGCCGGGACGGCCCGGTCCTCGACTGGGAGCGGGTGCAGGACCTGCTCTCCCTCCCCGAGCGGTGAGCGCCGTGGCCGCCCCGCGCCTGGCCGTGTGGAAGTTCTCCTCCTGCGACGGCTGCCAGCTGACCCTCCTCGACTGCGAGGACGAACTCGTCGCACTCGCGGGCGCGGTCGAGATCGGCTACTTCCTGGAGGCCTCCAGCCGGGAACTGCCGCCGCCCTACGACCTGTCCCTGGTCGAGGGCTCCATCGCGACGGCCGCCGACCTGGAGCGCATCCGGCAGGTCCGGGAGCAGTCCCGCCACCTGGTGACCATCGGCGCCTGCGCCACCGCCGGAGGGGTCCAGGCGCTGCGCAACCTGGTGAGCCTGCCCGAGTACCAGGCCACCGTCTACGCCCGGCCCGAGTACGTCGACAGCCTCCAGGACTCCACCCCGGTCTCCGCCCACGTCCCGGTCGACCTGGAACTGCGCGGCTGCCCGATCGACAGGCGGCAACTGCTGGAGGTCATCACCGCCTTCCTGGCGGACCGCAAGCCCGACGTCCCCACCCACAGCGTCTGCTTCGAGTGCAAGCTGCGCGGCACCACCTGCGTCACCGTCGCCCACGGCACCCCGTGCCTCGGTCCGGTCACCCAGGCCGGCTGCGGCGCGATCTGCCCGGCGTACGGGCGCGGCTGCTACGGCTGCTTCGGGCCGATGGAGACACCGAACACCCGTGCCCTGCTGCCACTGCTGCGCCGCGACGGCGTGGCGGACGAGGACGCGGCCCGGCTCTACCGTACGTTCAACGCCGAGGCCCCCGGCTTCGCGGAGGCGGCCCGAGAGGCGACGGAGGACAGCGGATGACCCACCGCACCGGGCGGACGCTCACCGTCGGTGCGCTGGCCCGCGTCGAGGGCGAGGGCGCGTTGCACGTGTCCGTCCGCGGCGACGAGGTCGAGAGCGTCCAGCTGGCGATCTACGAGCCCCCGCGGTACTTCGAGGCGCTGCTGCGCGGACGCCGGTACACCGAGCCGCCCGACCTCACCTCCCGGATCTGCGGGATCTGCCCGGTGGCGTACCAGCTGACCGCCTGCCGTGCCGTGGAGGACGCCTGCGGGGTCGCGGTGGACGGCCAACTCTCCCTACTGCGAAGACTGTTGTACTGCGGGGAGTGGATCGAGAGCCACGCCCTGCACATCCACCTCCTGCACGCCCCCGACTTCCTGGGCCTGCCGGACGGGCTCGCACTGGCGCGCAGCGACCCGGCCCCGCTGCGGCGCGGCCTTCGGCTGAAGAAGGCCGGCAACGAGATCGTCGAGGTCCTCGGCGGGCGGGCGATCCACCCGGTCAACGTCCGGCTCGGCGGCTTCCACCGGCTCCCGACGCGGGCCGAACTCGGCCACCTGTCGGCGGTCCTGGGCCAGGCCCGGGTCGACGCCGAGGACACCCTCGGCTGGGTGGCGGGCTTCGAGATCCCGCCGCTGGCGGTCCGGCACGAGCTGCTCGCGCTCAGTGACCCGGACGGCTACGCCATCGACTCCGGGACCCCCACCGGCGCCCAGGCGGGCCCGTTCGACGTGGCGGAGTTCGAGCGGCACGTCCGCGAGCACCAGGTGCGTCACTCCACCGCGCTGCACGCCGCGCTCGACGGCCGACCTCACCTCACCGGGCCGCTCGCCCGGTGGAACCTCAACAGCGGACGGCTGCCCGCCGGCCTGCGCGACCTGGCGGCCGAGGCCGGGCTCGGAGCGCACTGCGACAACCCCTTCCGCAGCATCGCGATCCGCGCGGTCGAGGTGCTGTGGGCCGTCACCGAAGCGCAGCGGATCATCGAGCGGTACGAGCCGCCGCCCGCCCCGGCCGTTCCGGTCCCGCCCAGGGCCGGTTCCGGATACGGCGCGACCGAGGCGCCGCGCGGGCTGCTCTACCACCGGTACGACATCGACGAGGAGGGGATCGTCCGGCTGGCCGTCATCGTCCCGCCCACCGCGCAGAACCAGACCGCCATCGAAGCCGACCTCCGCGCCTTCATCCAACCCCGACTGCACCTGGACGACGCCGAGTTGACCCGGCAGTGCGAGCGGGCGATCCGCAGCTACGACCCGTGCATCTCCTGCGCGGCGCACTTCCTCACCCTTGCCGTGGAGCGGAGGTGACGGCCGAGGGGGGCGGGCGGATCGTCGTGATCGGCGTCGGCAACGAGTACCGCCGCGACGACGGTGCCGCCGTGGCCGTCCTCGCGGAACTCTCGACCGCGGGCCTGGCCGCCGACCGGCTCACGCTGTGTGACGGTGAGTCCAGCCGGCTGATGGAGCTGTGGGACGGAGCCGACCTCGCCGTCGTCGTCGACGCGTTGCGCGTGGACCCGGGGGAGCCCGGCAGGATCCACCGCGTCAGCGTCGACGCCGACCGACTGCCCGCCGACGCCCCGGCGGACGGGACGGCCGCGGCGGGCACGCACGGCCTGGGGCTGGGCTACGGTGTCGCGCTGGCGGCCGCCCTGGGCAGGCTGCCGCGCGAACTGCTGATCGTCGCGGTCGAGGGAGCGGACTTCTCGATCGGCGAGGGCCTGAGCCCGGCCGTCGCCGCCGCGGTGCCGCGCCTCGTCGCCGAGGTCCGCGGGGCGGTGGACGCGCACCGGGGGCACGGCGTCCGGTCGTGATCGCGCGGGTCCGGAGCACCGAACGGAAGGCGTCGCTCCTGCCGGCCTGCCGCGCGAGCGGATGCGGACGCCCGCCCGGGACACACCCACGCACCGCGAATGGAGCACGGTATTCGATCGTCCACGACCGGCTTGTTTTCATGCGAGCACCATCACCCGTCGCCCGCTGGGAGACGAACGTGCCACCCTCCGCCCGGACCCTCATCGCGACCGCCGCCTGCCTGGCGGCCGTCGGCGCCCCCGCGCTCGCCGCCGCCACCCCCGCCGCCGCCACCCCCGCCGTCGCCGCCCCGCCCGCCGCCCGCTTCGCGGCGGTCGCCCGGCTTCAGCCACAGACCCTCGCCGACCTGCAGACCTCGATGCGTGGCGAGGCCTTCGCACACGCCTCCTACACCGTCTACGCGGACCAGGCGGACCGGGAGCACCTGCCCGCCGTCGGGGACCTCTACCGCCGTACGGCCGCCGTGGAACTGGGCGAGCACTTCCAGGAGGAGGCACAGCTCGCCGGCGTGATCGGTGAACGAGATCGCGAACCTGACGGTGTCAGCGGCGGGGGAGGTCAACGAGGCGACCTCGATGTATCCACGGTTCGCCCAGGAGGCGGAGGAGGACGGGGACCACAACGCCGCCGTCCTCTTCGCGGAGATCGCCGACGACGAGGCCCACCACAGCGAGGCGTTCAAAGCCGCTCTCGACGTGGTGAGGACCGGTCAGGGGCAGGTGCCCGCACCGCCCGAGGTCGACCCGGTGACGGCGCCGGCCGGTCCGCCCCAGGTGCGTTCGGCCCGCACCCTGGCCAACCTCGACACCGCCCTGCACGGTGAGGCGCTGGCGTTCGCCCGCTACACCGTGTTCGCGGAGCAGGCGGAGCAGAACGGTGACGAGGCGGTGGCCGCACTCTTCCGGGGTGCCGCCGCGGTGGAACTCCACGAGCACTTCACGGCCGAGGCCGTGCTGTTCGGGTTCGTCGACGAGACCCGGGCCAACCTGCGGAAGACCATCGCCGGGGAGCACTACGAGGCGACCGTCATGTACCCGACCTTCGCCAGCCGCGCCGGAGCGGTGGGCGACATCGAAGCGGCCGAGCTCTTCTGGGACAACGCCCGGGACGAGGACGGCCACGCCAGGGCCTTCGAGCAGGCCCTCGACCGGCTCGGCTGACAGGCCGCCGTGCCAAGCGCCGTGCCGACCGACGCGGTCGGCACGGCGCTTCGCCGGTGGCGGGCGGTTCGTGCGGCGCCCGGCCGGGACGCCGGCCGTCGCCGAACCCCCGCCGGTGTACAGCTGCCGTCAGTGCGACGGCTCCTTGTACGGGACCGGTCGGCGACCTCGGGGCAGCCCGGGACGCACTACTCCGGGACGAGCACCGCGACGCCCGTCACCCGGTCCGCGGCGAGGTCCGCGAGCGCCGCGTCCGCCCGGCGCAGGGGGTAGCGGGTCACATGGACGACCGGCCGGGCCCGGGCCGCCTCCGCCAGGAAGGCCAGCCCGTCGGCACGCGTGTTGGCGGTGACGCTGCGCAGGGTGCGTTCCTGGAACAGGTGCTGCTGGTAGTTCAGCACCGGGATGTCGGTGAGGTGGATGCCGGCCACCGCGAGCGTGCCGCCGCGGTCCAGCGCGGCGAGCGCGACGGGCACGAGTTCGCCGACCGGGGCGAACAGCACGGCGGCGTCCAGCGGTTGCGGGGGCGGGTCGTACGAGTCGCCGGCGAAGACGGCGCCGAGTTCCAGCGCCAGTCGGCGGGCCGCCGCGGCCCGGGTGAACACGGCCACCCGCGCGCCCCGGGCGAGGGCGACCTGCGCGGTCAGGTGCGCGGACGCGCCGAAGCCGTAGATGCCGAGCAGGCCGCCCGCCGGGAGTTCGGCCCGTTCCAGAGCCCGGTAGCCGATGATCCCGGCGCACAGCAGCGGGGCCAGCTCCTCGGCCGGCGGGCCCTCGGGCAGCCGGTAGGCGAAGCGGGCGTCCGCGGTGAGGTGCCCGGCGTAGCCGCCGTGCCGGTCCCAGCCGGTGTAGCGGGACTCGGGGCAGAGGTTCTCCCGCCCGCTGCGGCAGTACCCGCAGCCGCCGCAGGTCCGGGCCAGCCAGGCCACCCCGGCCCGGTCCCCGACGGCGAAACCCCCGACCCCGGCCCCCGCCGCCAGCACGCGCCCGACCACCTCGTGCCCCGGCGTGCACCGTGCCAGCCTGGGGGAGAGGTCTCCCTCCGCGAGATGGAGGTCGGTGCGGCAGACCCCGCAGGCCTCCACCTCCACCAGGATGTCCTGCGGTCCGGGCGCGCCGAGCGCTCGCCGCCCCCACGCCAGCGGGCCCGGCGGGGGCCCGCCGACCGGCCCGGGGTGCTCCACCGTCCAGGCCCGGGTCTCCGCCGGCAGGGGTTCCGTCGTGCTCATCGCCGTCTCCTGTACCGCTCGGTCCGTGGGGTCGGTGGGCCCGGGTTCAAGTCTCCCGCTCCGCGGCGGCCACCGCGTGCTTCACCGCGCTGAAGCTGTCCGGGGTGACGGAGATCGAGTCGATTCCGGCCTGCACCAGGAACCGGGTGAAGTCCGGGTCGTTGCTGGGGCGTTGGCCGCAGAGGCCGACGTGTCGGCCGGCTGCGTGGGCGGTGGCGATCAAGGACTCGACGCTGCGGGTGACAGCCGGGTTCCGTTCGTCGAAGAGGTGGGCGAGCAGGCCGGAGTCGCGGTCGACGCCGAGGGTGAGCTGGGTGAGGTCGTTGCTGCCGATCGAGAAGCCGTCGAAGCGCTCGGCGAACTGCTCGGCGAGCAGGATGTTGGCCGGGATCTCCGCCATGACGTACACCCGCAGGCCGTCGGCGCCACGGGTGAGCCCGTTGTCGGCCATCACGGCGAGGACGTGGTCGGCCTCCTGCGGGGTGCGGCAGAAGGGGATCATCACCACGACGTTGGTCAGGCCGAGTTCGTCCCGGGTCCGGCGCACCGCCCGGCACTCCAGCGCGAAGCCCTCGCGGTAGCCGGGGTCGTAGTAGCGGCTCGCGCCGCGCCAGCCGATCATCGGGTTCGCCTCGACCGGCTCGAAGGGCGCGCCGCCGATCAGCCGGGCGTACTCGTTGGTCTTGAAGTCGCTGGTGCGCACCACCACCGGGTCCGGCCAGCGGGAGGCGGCGATCCGGGCCACGCCGTGGGCGAGCCGGTCCACGAAGTAGTCGGTGCGGTCGGGGTAGCCGTACGTCAGCTCGTCGACCAGCCGCCGGTCCTCGGCGGACAGCCGCTCGGGGTGGACCAGCGCCATCGGGTGGACGCGCACCTGGTGGGCGACGACGAACTCGGTGCGGGCCAGGCCCACGCCGTCCGCCGGCAGCCGCCACCAGCGGAACGCGGCGCCGGGGTCGGCCAGGTTGAGCATCACCTTGGTGCGGGTGGGCGGCAGCGAGCCGAGGTCCGTCTCGGTCGCCTCGTACGCGACGCGGCCCGCGTAGACGTGCCCCTCCGCGCCCTCGGCACAGGAGACCGTCACCTCCTGCCCGTCGGTGAGCACGGCGGTCGCCGTGCCGGTGCCGACCAGGGCCGGCACGCCCAGCTCCCGGCTGACGATCGCCGCGTGAGAGGTCCGCCCGCCGTGGTCGGTGACGATCGCGGCGGCCCGCTTCATCAGCGGTTCCCAGTCCGGGTCGGTGATCTCCGTGACCAGCACCGCGCCCTGCGGGAACCGCTCCAGACCGACCGGTTCGGCCAGCGCGCACACCGGCCCGGCGCCGATCGCCTCACCGACGGCGATGCCGTCCACCAGGCGGTCGCCCGAACCGGTCAGCCGGAAGCGGCGCAGCACCTCGCCCCGGCGGCGGGACTGCACGGTCTCCGGCCGGGCCTGGACCAGGAACAGCTGCCCGGTGATGCCGTCCTTGGCCCACTCCAGATCCATCGGGCAGCCGTAGTGTTCCTCGACCGCCACCGCCCATTCGGCGAGCGTGCGGATGTCGCCCTCGCCGAGCACCGGGCGGGCGCGCTCCCGGGCGTCGGTGTCCACGACCCTCGTCGAGCCGTCCGCGGCGTACACGGCCTTGCGGCGCTTGGAGCCGAGCTGCACCTGGACCACCGGGTCGAGCCGGTGGTCCTTGAGCACGGGCTTGAACACGCTGTACTCGTCCGGGTCCACCCGGCCGCTGACCACCGTCTCGCCCAGACCCCAGGCGGCGCTGATCACGACCACGCCGGGGAAGCCGGTCTCGGTGTCCAGGGTGAACGCCACGCCCGCGCCCGCCAGGTCGGAGCGCACCATCAGCTGGACCCCGACCGAGAGCGCGAGCGAGAGGTGGTCGAAGCCCATCCGCTCCCGGTAGTCGATCGCCCGGTCGGTGAACAGCGAGGCGAAGCAGCGCCGGCAGGCGTCCAGCAGGGCGGGCGTGCCCCGGACGTTGAGGAAGGTCTCCTGCTGTCCGGCGAAGCTCGCCTCCGGCAGGTCCTCGGCGGTGGCGCTGCTGCGCACCGCGACGTCCGGGTCCTCCCGTCCTGATTCCGCGGCGAGCCGGCCGTACGCGTCGAGGACCTCCTGCTCCAGCGCGGGAGGCAGCGGGGCGGCCAGCACCGCAGACCGGATCGCGGAGCCGACCTCGGGCAGCGGGGCGCCCCGGTGGAGCCGGTCGACCTGCTCGGCGATCCGCTCGCGCAGGCCGTCGGCGTCGAGGAGTTCGCGATAGGCGTCCGCCGTGGTGGCGAAGCCGTCGGGGACCCGGACCCCGGCCGGGCCCAGGCCGTTGATCAGCTCGCCGAGCGAGGCATTCTTGCCGCCTACCAGGCCGACGTCCTCCCGCCGGAGGTCGCGGAAGCGGATGACACGGCGCATGGCTGCCTCCAGGCGCGCTGGCAGGGTGGCCCGTCGGCGCGGGAACCCGTCGTCGGACCCGTCCCTGCCACTGTCCGCCGGGCCGGCCGGAACGCCGAGAGGCGCACGGCCCTCGCATCCGGTCCGGTCGGCCGGGCTACCGGGGCCGGCCGACCCCATCGGGGCGAGCGGGGTCGGAGAGGCGGCCCTCCGCCGCCGGCGGCGGGACGAGGACACGGGGGAGCGGCGCTCACGGCGGCCGCCGACCGTGCTCCGCGGAGATCCGGCGGGCGTGCGCGACGATCTCGGCGGCCGCGTGTTCCCCGACGCCGAGGGCGTGGGCGAGGCGGTGCGCGTTCCAGCCGTGCCGGGCGAGGAGGGTGGGGAGCGGGTGGCGCGGACCCGGCAGAGCGGAACCCGGTACGGGAGCCGGCCGTGCCACGGGAGCCGGCCGTGCCACGGGCGAGGGCGAGGGCGTACGGCGGCGGACGACCGCGCGGCGCAGTTCGTCCGAGCCCCAGACCAGGAACGGGAACGGCGCCACGGTGAGCAGCTGGGTCGGGGAGAGGGCCGCGGTGCCGAACATCCTCTGCAGCACCGGCAGGTAGACCACCGCGGCGGCGAACGCGAGCGAGAAGCCGATCCCGCCGAGCAGTTGGCGGTTGCCGAACACACCGACGGCCCGCAGCGGGGCCCGGTCGGTCCGGGCGGCGAAGGCGGTACCGACCTGGCAGGCGACGATTCCCAGCCAGGCGACGGTGGTGGCCTGTTGGTAGGCGAGGTGGAGGGCGGTCCCGGGACCGGTCGGATCGCCGGGGTGCCAGCCGGCCCGCCCGAGGGTGAGGAAGAAGCCGCCCATGACCAGGGCGGCGGAGATCAGGCCGAGGAAGCCCCACGCCCGGGCGAGCATGCCCGGTCGGATGACCCGCTCCGAGCGGGGCCGGGGAGGTCGGTCCATCAGGCCGGGTTCGGCCCGCTCACGGCCGAGGGCGAGGGCTGGCAGGGTGTCGGTGCCGAGGTCGATGGCGAGGATCTGCATCACCGTCAAGGGCAGTGGGACGGCGCCTCCGGCGAGCGCGAAGACCAGGAAGGGCACGACCTCCGGAACCGCGTGGGTGAAGATGTAGACGATGAACTTGCGGATGTTGTCGTAGGTGCGCCGCCCCTCCTCGACGGCCGCGATGATGGTGGCGAAGTTGTCGTCGGTGAGCACCATCGTGGCGGCTTCCCGGGCGACCTCGGTCCCGGAGCGGCCCATGGCGACACCGATGTCGGCGCGTCGCAGGGCGGGCGCGTCGTTGACGCCGTCGCCGGTCATGGCGACGGTGTGGCCCTCGGCCCGCAGCGCGTCGGCGATGCGCAGCTTGGCCTCGGGCGACGCCCGGGCGAAGATCACCTCCTCGCCGCGGGACAGCAGCGCGTCCAGCCGGTCGTCGCCCATCGCGTCGAGTTCGGTGCCGGTGACGATGCGCATGCCGCGGTGGCCGATGCCGACCTGTTCGGCGACGGCCGCGGCGGTCAGGCCGTTGTCACCGGTGACCACGTGCACGGTGACACCGGCCCGGTGGGCCCTGCGGATGGCGTCCGGCACCTCGGGCCGGGGCGGGTCGGACATGGCGACCAGGCCGATCAGGCACAGGTCGTGTTCGGCGTCCTCGCGTCGGGCGGGGGGCGGTTGCCCGGGTGCGAGCGCCCGGCTCGCGACGGCGAGGACGCGCAGCCCCCGGGCCGCCAGCCCGCTGACGGTGTGCACCACCTCGGCGCGATCGGCCGGGACGATCGGGCGCTCGGAGCCGTGGTCGAGCAGCCGGGTGGCGTGGGTGAGCACCTCCTCGGGGGCTCCCTTGGTGTGCAGGACGACGGTGCCGTCACGGCTGTCCGCCGTGGTCATGAGCTTGAGGCGGGGGTCGAAGCGGAACAGCGCGCGGCGCTCCCGGTCCCGCCGGTGCGGGGTCCGGTCGGTGCCGAGGCGGGTGGCCAGGTCGAGGAGGGCGAGTTCGGTCGGGTCACCGTGGCCCGCCGCCGGGTCGGCGGTGGTGCAGAGGGCGGCGGCGTCGGCGAGCGTCAGGGCCTCGTCGTCCGGGACCGGGGCTCCGATCGCGCCGGTTCCGGGCGTCCACACCTGCGTCACCCGCATCCGGTTCTCGGTCAGCGTGCCGGTCTTGTCGGTGCAGATCGTGGTGGTCGAGCCGAGGGTCTCCACGGCGGACAGCCGCTTGACCACGGCGCCGCGCCGGGCGAGGTCCCGCACGCCGGAGGCGAGAGCGAGGGTGATCGTCGGCAGCAGGCCCTCGGGCACGTTGGCGACGAGCAGGCCGATGGCGAAGGCCACCGAGGCGGTCAGCGAGAGGCCGGCCGCCAGCCCCATCGGCAGGAACGCGAGCCCCACGCCGACCGCGATCACCGCGATCAGCCGGGCGACCCGCTTGACCTGCTGCTCCAGCGGGCTCTCCTCCCGCCGGGTGCGCTGGCTGAGCGCGGCGATCCGTCCGAGCTCGGTGTGCATCCCCGTGGCCGTCACCACCGCCACGGCCGTTCCCCCGGTACAGGCCGCGCCGGAGAACAGCAGGTCAGGGGCGTCCAGCAGCGGGCCGGAGCCGTCCGTGGACTCGGCGGAGCGGAACACCGGGGCGGACTCACCGGTGAGCGCCGAGAGGTCCACCTCCACCCCGCCGGAGAGCAGGCGGGCGTCGGCCGACACCCGGTCGCCCTCCTCGACCACGAGGACGTCGCCGGGCACCAGTTCCGTCGCGGGCACCGACCGCCGTCGGCCCTCGCGGACCACTGTGGCCTCGTCGGGCAGGAAGCCGGCCAGTGCTTCCACCGCGCGTTCGGCCTGGCGTTCCTGGGCGAAGGCGAGCAGGGCGTTGAGCCCGATCACCGCCAGGATCGCGCCGGTGAGGTTC
Organism: Kitasatospora sp. NPDC005856; assembly: GCF_040629945.1. Taxonomy (NCBI): domain Bacteria; kingdom Bacillati; phylum Actinomycetota; class Actinomycetes; order Kitasatosporales; family Streptomycetaceae; genus Kitasatospora; species Kitasatospora sp. NPDC005856. Next base: position 178,404 of record NZ_JBEXWT010000003.1, read on the forward strand.
GGGGCGCGGCTCACGGCCGCCAGCGTGGCGGCGCAGGCCAGCAACAGGGCCAGGGGGTGGGTGAACTGGCGGGCCAGTTCGTGCGGCCAGTGCCGTCCCTCGCGGCGCACGAGCGCGTTGGGCCCGTACACCGTCCGCCTGCGGGCGGCCTCGCGCTCGCCCAGGCCCTCCGGGGAGGTCCGCAGGTCGCGGAAGAGCAGATCGAGGGGCTCGCGCGGTTCGGGCGCGGGCACACCGGCGACGGGTGGGACGCTCCGGGGCCCGGCCCGGGCGTCGGAGGCCACGATCAGCCCCGGCCGGTCGTCCGGGCCGTCCCGAGGACGCCGGCAGCGGGTACTGCGGCCGGGTGCGCGCTGGTCGGTGTCATCACGTCCTCCACCGGGCCGGGCGCGTCCAGTGGCCGCCGCTCCCACACCAGCGGGCCCGGCGCCGGCCCACCGACCGGCCCGGGGTGCTCCACCGTCCAGGCCCGGGTGTCCGCGGGCAGGGGTTCCGTCGCGCTCATCGCCCTCTCCTGTGCCCTTCGGCCCGCCGGGTCGGTGGGCCCGGGTTCAAGTCTGCTGCTCCACGGCGGCCACCGCGTGCTCGACGGTGCCGACGTGTCCGGGGGCCCGGCGACATGCCCGGGGAGGCCGCCGGTCAGCCCCAGTACCCCGTGTGTACGGCGGTGGCCTCCTCGAAGAGGTGCGGGCCGGAGACCTCCACCGCGCTGCCGCCGGCCGCGAATACCTGGCGGCAGGGCAGGTCGAGCACCGGTTCGTCCGGGTCCACACCGGCGATCGCGTTCAGTTCGGTGGCGGCGAGCGCGTAGACGACCCGCCGGATGCCGCTCCAGTGGATCGCGCCGGCGCACATCGCGCACGGCTCGGTGCTGCTGTACAGGACGGCTGCGGTGAGCTGGTGCGGGGCCATGGAGCGGCAGGCCTGTCGGACCAGGTTGGTCTCCGCGTGCGCCGTGACGTCGTGGTCGGTCAGCACGGTGTTCTCGGCCGTGAGCAGGACGCTTCCGGACTCGTCGGTCAGCAGCGCTCCGAAGGGGTGGTTGCCGTGGGCGCGGGCGGAGGCGGCGAGTTCGATGGCCGCGAGCAGGTGGGGGCGGGTGAGGTCGGTCATCGGCGTGCTCCTCGGGGGTCGGACCGGACGGGAGGACAGGGACGTCGGCGTGAACGACGGGTGGTGTCGGCCACCGTAGCCGCCGCCGCCCGGGGTGCGGATCTCCAGCGCGTCACCGGCCGCGACCTCGGCGCTTCCGTACCCGGGCAGTTCCTCGGCGGTGCCGTCGGCGCGCAGGACGCGGTTGGCGCCGAGCGCGCCCGGGGACCCGCCGGCGAGGCCGTACGGAGGGACGCGGCGGTGGCCGGTGAGCAGGCTGACGGTCATGGGTTCGCGGAAGCGCAGCCGCCGCAGGACGCCGTTGCCGCCGTGGTGGCGCCCGTCGCCGCCGCTGTCAGGGCGGACGGAGAACTCCTCGACCAGGACCGGTAGGCGCCACTCCAGCACCTCCGGGTCGGTGAGGCGGGAGTTGGTCATGTGGGTCTGCACGGCGTCCGCCCCGTCGAAGCCCGGGCCGGCGCCGGAGCCGGAGGCGATGGTCTCGTAGTACTGGTGTTCCGCGTTGCCGAAACTGAGGTTGTTCATCGTGCCGGATCCCTCCGCCTGCACGCCGAGCGCCGCGTAGAGCGCGCCGACGATGGCCTGCGAGGTCTCGACGTTCCCGGCGGCGACGGCGGCCGGGTACTGCGGCGAGAGCATCGAGCCGGGCGGCACGACGATCCGCAGGGGGCGCAGGCAGCCGTCGTTGAGCGGGATGTCGTCGTCGACGAGGGTGCGGAAGACGTACAGGACGGCGGCGGTGACGACGGCGGAGGGGGCGTTGAGGTTGCTGTCGAGCTGGGGCGAGGTGCCGGTGAAGTCGATGGTGGCGCTGTGGTCCCGGCGGTCGACGCGCACCGAGACGGCGATCACGGCGCCGGAGTCGGTCTCGTAGCGGTACGAGCCGTCGGACAGCCCCTCGACGGCCCGCCGCACCGCCTGCTCGGCGTTGTCCTGGACGTGCCGCATGTAGGCGTGGACGACGTCGAGACCGAAGTGTTCGATCATCGCGTTGACCTCGTCGACGCCCTTGCGGTTGGCGGCGATCTGGGCGCGCAGGTCGGCGAGGTTGGTGTCGGGGTCGCGGGAGGGGTACGGCGCCTCGGTGAGCAGCCGTACGGTCTCCTCCTCGCGCAGCCGCCCGTCCGCCACCAGCGGCCAGTTGTCGAAGAGCACGCCCTCCTGGTGGATCTCGCGGCTGTCGGCGGGCATCGAGCCGGGGGAGGTGCCGCCGATCTCGGCGTGGTGGCCGCGCGAGGCGACGAAGAACAGGACCTGATCGCCGTCCGGGGCGAAGACCGGGGTCACCACGGTGACGTCGGGCAGGTGGGTGCCGCCGTGGTAGGGGTCGTTGACGGCGTAGGCGTCGCCGGGCCGCAGCCGTGGACCCTGCCGGCGCAGCACCTCCTTGACGGTGGCGCCCATCGAGCCGAGGTGGACGGGGATGTGCGGGGCGTTGGCGATCAGGTTGCCGTCCGGGTCGAAGAGTGCGCAGGAGAAGTCGAGCCGCTCCTTGATGTTGACGGACTGGGCGGTGGACTCCAGCCGGGCGCCCATCTGCTGGGCGATCGCCATGAAGAGGTTGTTGAAGACCTCCAGCAGCACCGGGTCGGCGGCGGTCGGGACGGCCTCCTCGGCGGTGGCCCGGACCTGTTCGACCCGCAGGTGCCCGGCGGCGGTGACGGTGGCCCGCCAGCCGGTGTCCACCACGGTGGTGGCGTTGGCCTCGGCGATCACGGCCGGGCCGGGGACGGTGTCGTCCGCGCGCAGCGACTCGCGTTCCAGCAGCGGGACCCGCCGCCACCGGCCGCCGGTGTACATCCCGACGGTGACCGGCTCGGCCGGGGTGTTCGAGGGTGAGAGGGCACCGCCGAGTTCCGGCTGTTCGGTGAGGCCGGTGCCCTCGACCGCGAGGGCCTCGATCACCAGCGGGCGGTCCATCAGGAAGGAGTAGGTGGAACGGTGCCGCTCCTCGAACTCGGCCCGCATACCGGCCGGTTCGCCGAGCGGGACGGCGATCGTGGTGTCGGTGCCCCGATAGCCCAGCCGGGCCCGGTGGGCGAGTCGGATCCGCTCCCGCGGGACGCCCTGGTCCAGCAGCTCTCCCGTGACCGCCTGCGCCAGGTCGTCGGCGAGCGCTCGTACGGCGCCCATCTCCTCCTCGGCCAGGGGGCGTTCGACGGCGTGCTCGCGCAGGACGGTGGTGTCGGCCAGGCCGATGCCGAGGGCGGACAGCACCCCGGCCATCGGCGGGACGAGGACGGTGCGGATGCCCAGCGCCTCCGCCACCGGGCAGGCGACCTGGCCGCCCGCACCGCCGAAGGTGGTCAGGGCGTAGCGGGTGACGTCGTGGCCCTGTTGGACGGAGATCCGCTTGACCGCGTTGGCGATGTTGCCCACCGCGATCCGCAGGAAGCCCTCGGCCGCCTCCTCGACCGACAGTCCGCCGATCTCCTCGGCGAGTTCGGCGAAGCGGCGCCGGGTCAGCCCGGTGTCGAGCGGCTGGTCGCCGTCCGCTCCGAAGACGTGGGGGAAGTGCTCGGCCTGGATGCGGCCGAGCAGCAGGTTGGCGTCGGTGACGGTCAGCGGCCCCCCGCCCCGGTAGCAGGCCGGGCCCGGGTCGGCGCCGGCCGAGTCGGGCCCGACGCGCAGGCGCTCGCCGTCGAAGCGCAGCACCGAGCCGCCGCCGGCCGCGACGGTGTGGATGGCCAGCATCGGTGCCCGCAGTCGCACCCCCGCGACCTGGGTGGTGACCACCCGCTCGTACTCGCCCGCGAAGTGCGAGACGTCCGTGGACGTGCCGCCCATGTCGAAGCCGATCACCCGCTCGTGGCCGGCCAGCGCGGACATCCGCACCATGCCGACGATCCCGCCGGCCGGGCCGGAGAGGATCGCGTCCTTGCCCCGGAAGTGCCCGGCCGCCGCGAGGCCGCCGTTGGACTGCATGAACATCAGCCGGACACCGGCGAGTTCCTCCGACACCTGCCGGACGTAGCGGCGCAGCCCGGGGTCGAGGTAGGCGTCCACCACGGCGGTGTCCCCGCGCGGCACCAGCTTCATCAGCGGGCTGGCCTCGCTGGACAGGGAGACCTGCCCGAAGCCCAGCCGCTCGGCGAGGCGCCCGATCTCCCGCTCGTGCTCGGGGTGCAGGTAGCTGTGCAGGCAGACCACCGCGACGGAGCGGATGCCCTCGCGCAGACAGGCGCGCAGGTCCTCGGTGAGCCGGTCGAGGTCGGGTGGCCGCAGCACGTCGCCGTCGGCGGCGATCCGCTCGTCCACCTCGACGACCCGGGTGTACAGCGGCTGCGGCAGCACGATCTCGCGGGCGAAGATCCGCGGCCGGTTCTGGTAGCCGATCCGCAGCGCGTCCGCGAAGCCGCGCGTGATGACCAGGGCGGTCGGCTCGCCGGTCCGTTCCAGCAGGGCGTTGGTGGCCACCGTGGTGCCCATCCGGACCGAGTCGACGTCCGTTTCGAGGTCGGCGTCGGGCGGCAGCAGGGCCCGGATCCCGGCCACGGCGGGGTCCCGGTAGCGGGCCGGGTCGTGCGACAGCAGCTTGTGGGTGAGCAGTCGGCCGTCCGGAGCCAGCGCGACCACGTCGGTGAAGGTCCCGCCCCGGTCCACCCAGAACTGCCAGCCCCTGGCCGCCATGACCGGCTCCCTCCGCCGTGCCGCGTCAGTTCTCCCGGAGCCCCGCGTGCGAGAAGAGCACGGCGTTCCGGGCGATCGCCCCGGCCCGGTCGGCGCACTGCTGGTAGCAGCAGGACAGCAGCACGAGATCGGTGGCGTCGACCGGGTCCGTCCCCGGCTCGCGGAGCAGCAGTTCGTACAGCAGCCGCTGCCGCCGCCCGATCTCGGGCAGCTCCGCCAGCACGTCCGCGACACCCTCGGCCGCCCCCGACTCCAGGGCGTCGGCGCTGCGGGCGACCAGGTCCAGTGCGGCGCTCGCGATCCCGTGCACCGGGGCCCGCAGCCGGTCGTCGAACGGCTCCCGCTCCTGGCGCGCCCAGGCCGCCTCCAGCAGCCGTCGTGCCAGCTGTTCGAGTGCCTCCACCTCGCACCCCACGTGGACGGCCACCACGACCCCGGCCCGTCCGCCGGGCGTCGCGGCGGCGTCCTCCTCGATCCGGGTGAGCAACTCCGCCAGGGCCTTCTCCGCGGCCGGGATCCCCTCCCCATCGTCGGCCGGGTCCGTCAGTACCGCCGTCACGCCGGACAGTGCGGTGTGTGCCAGCCGTACCAGAGCGGCCAGCTCACCGACCAGGGCGCGGTACTCGCCGTGTGCGCCGTCAGGCATCGCGTTCACTCCCGTCCTCCGGCTCCCCGACCAGTCTCACCCCGATCCGGCGGGGACGCCTGGGGCGCGGCGTTCCCGGACCGCACTCGCGGAGCGGACTCCCGGACCGGCCGGGCGCCCGGGCACCACCGGTGGGGTGCTGCCCGGGACCGGTTCCCGCGCGGGCGCGCAGGACAGCGGGGGCGACCCCGGGCACCGATACCCGCGCGCGACGTGCTCCGGGCGGGGATCAGACCAGGCGCGAGCCCCATGCGCGGGCCCGGTCGAGCTCGCCGGCGCGCAGCGGTCCGTCGTTGTCCTCCACGATGAAGCCCTCGGGTTCGGCGACCACGTCGTAGTGGTGGTGGGAGAGCCGGTGGGCGATGCCGTTGGCCGCGCCGCCGGCCCGCGGCATGTCGACCCGGGTGTCGAACGCGGCGGCGTGGGTGCCGGACTCGGTCGTCGGAAGGTCGTGGAACCAGGCCCGCAGGCCCGGACCCTCGACGGTCTTCCGCGCCTCGGCGGCGGCCTCCTCGTGGCCCTCCTTGTGCTTCTCGGCAGCGGCGGCCATCCGGCGGCTGAGGCCGGAGGACATGCCGTGCATGTGGGTCGGGCCGCCGACCACCAGCAGGTCCGCGGACCGCGTGGTGTCCGCGTCCGCCTCGGACACCGGGAGGCAGTCGACGGCCGCCTCGGGGTCGGTCTGGCGAACACCCTCGGCGATCGCCTCGGCGACCTCCCTGGTGTTGCCGTACATGCTCTCGTACACGATCACGGTGTGCATGGTCTCCACCTTTCGTCATTTCCAGGCTGGCTCGGGAACTCCGCCGTCGCGGTGGGCCGTTCGGCCCGACCGGGGCGCCGGACGGGCACGTCGGCCGACGCGCCGGGGGGCCGGGGTCGCGTCCGGTCGTGCCGTGGCGTCATGACGACGGCACCGGCGCCGGCCGCGAGCGGTCCGGGTCACTGCGGGTGGGCGGGCACCGTCACCACGGGGCAGTGGGAGCGGCGCAGCAGGCCGTGGGGCACGGAGCCGAGGCGCATACCGGTGAACCCGCCGTCGCCGCGTCGGCCGACGACCACCGCGAGGGCGTGCCCGGCGGCCCGGGCCAGCTCCTCGACCGGGTGGCCGTGCACGAGTTCGTGGGTCACGGTCACGTCCGGGTGGTGTTCGTGCCGGCCCGCGGTGGACTCGAAGAGCAGACGGCGCAGCAGCTGCCCGGCGGCGGGTTCGTCCGGGTTGCCGACCGGCGGGCGCTGCCAGACCCACAGGACGCGCAGCGCGGCCCGGCGCTCGTCCGCGTACGCGAAGGCGAAGTCGACGGCGGGTTCCGAGGACGGGCTGCCGTCCACACCGAGCACGACGTACGGCGGGTCCTGGGTGGTGTGTTCGGGCTCGCGGACGACGACCACCGGGCAGTGCGCCTGGGCGCTGACCGGGACGGCCACCGAGTAGGTGCTCAGCGCCTCCTCCATCCGGCTCAGCCGACGGGAGCCGAGGACGACGAGTGCGGCGCCGCGGGACTCCCGGCACAGTGCGGGTGCCGGAACGTCCTCCGCGACCAGGGTGGTCACCTCCAGCCCGGGGTGGCGCTCCCGGGCCACGGTGGCGGCCCGGTCGAGTGCCCGGTCGCCCCGCTCCCGCAGGGCCTTGTGGTAGCGGCCCTCGTCGAAGGGCCGGAACTCGCGGTACAGCGACGGGACGGCGTGCACCAGCCGCAGCGGCAGGCCCCTGCGGGCGGCTTCGTCGGCGGCCCAGGCGGCGGGCATCGAGCCGGTGTCGAGGGCGTCGACGCCGAGGACGACGGAACGGCCGGGGCGGCCGTCGGAGCTTGCGGACGTCATGGTGGTTCTCCTCGGTCCGGTGATCCCGATGGCTTCGGTGATGTCGATGACCTGGACCCTGCTCCCACGCTAGGCAGCCCCCACGGCCGCCGCGAGGGCCGACCGGCCCAGCCGCGGGAGTCCGGCGGTCCCACCCGGGACGGCCCCGTCCGGTGTCTGGGGCCCAGGGGCGGCCGGGCGGCTCCCGGTAGAGCCGGGCGACCCGGCCGTCACGTTCCGTGCCCGGGCAGCCTGGCGATCGCGAATCCCACGACCGCGGCCAGGACGGGCGCGACCAGGTCCGACCAGGTGAGCGGCACCGTGTCGAGCAGGTCGCGGAGGAACGGCAGGTAGAGGGCGGCGACCGCGAGTGCGGCGGAGGCGAGGACGGCCAGCGGGAGGAACGGGTTCGCGGGGGTCAGCAGCCGGTCGCGCAGCCCCAGGACGGTGCCGAGCTGGCCGGCCAGCAGGGTGAGGAACAGGACGGTCTGCCAGGGCCGGTCGTCCTCGCGGGCCCGGAGCGCCGCGCCGAGGGAGGCGGCCGCGAGCACCGCGGCGAGCAGCAGCACCCGCTGCCACAGGCCGGAGCCGAGGATGTGCTGGTCAGGAGGGCGCGGGGGACGGCTCATCGCGCCGGGGGAGGCGGGTTCCGCGCCCATGGCCACGCCGGTGAGGCCGTGGGTGAGCAGGTTGATCCAGAGGATCTGGCCCGCGCGCAGGGGCAGTGCGAGGCCGAACAGCGGGCCGGCCAGCATCACCAGGATCTCGGCGGCGCCGCCGGCCAGGCCGAAGACCAGGAACCGCCGGATGTTGTCGTAGACCCGGCGGCCCTCTTCCACGGCGCCGACCACGGTGGCGAGTTCGTCGTCGGCGAGGACCAGGTCCGCGGCCTGCCGGGCGACCTCGGTGCCGCGCCGGCCCATGGCCACGCCGATGTCCGCCTGCCGCAGGGCGGGGCCGTCGTTGACCCCGTCGCCGGTCATGGCGGTGACGGCGCCCCGGGCGCGCCACGCCTGGACGATGTCGAGTTTCTGCCGGGGGTCGGTTCGGGCGAACACCCGTGGTCGGGTCGGGTCGGCGACCGCGCCGGTGAGGAGGTCGCGCCCGGTCGCCACCGCCTCCGGCCCGGCGGCGGCGTCCAGCAGCCCGACCCGGACGGCGAGGGCGCGGGCGGTGGCCGGGTGGTCGCCGGTGATCAGGACGGGGAGGATGCCGGCGCTGCGACAGGCGGCCAGGGTGGCGGCCGCGGAGGGCTTGGGCGGGTCGGCCATCGCGACGAGGCCGAGCAGGCGCAGTGCGTGCTCCGCCGCCTCCGGCGGGTCGGGGAGGTGGTCGGCGCCCCGCTCCGCCACGGCGAGCACCCGGTAGCCCTCGGCGGCGAGTCGTGCGGCGGCCCGTCGGGCCCGCTCCAGCAGCGCCGGAGGCTCGGCCAGGACGGCGGGGTCGAGCACGGCCTCCGGGGCGCCCTTGAGGCAGACCACCAGGGTGCCGTCGGGCCTGCGGTGGAGGGTGCTCATCCGCTTGCGGGTGCTGTCGAACGGCGTCTCGGCGACCCGGGGGAGAGCCGTTCGCAGCCGTTCGTGGTCCAGGCCCGCCTTCCCGGCGGCGGTCAGCAGGGCGGCCTCGGTCGGATCGCCGAGCGCCCGCCACTCGCCGTCGTCGTCCCGCGGGGGCCGCAGCGTGGCGTCGTTGCACAGGGCGGCCGCCGTGAGCAGGGCCGTCGTCCCGTCCTCCTCGGGTCCGTCGGGCACGACCTCACCGGCGGGCCCGTACCCCGTGCCGGTCACGGTGGCCGTCGACTGCGGCGTCCAGAGCCGTTCGACCACCATCCGGCCCTCGGTGAGGGTGCCGGTCTTGTCGGTCGCCAGAACGGTGACCGAACCGAGGGTCTCCACGGCCGGCAGCCGCCGCACGACGGCACGGCGGGCGGCCATCCGGCGGGCGCCGAGGGCGAGGGCGAGCGTGACGACGGCGGGCAGCGACTCCGGCACGGCGGCGACCGCCAGGCTGATCGCCGTCACACCCATCTCGCCCGGCGGCTGGTGCCGGACCAGGCCGAACACGAAGACCAGCACGCACAGACCGACGGCCACCGCCGCCAGCACCCGGCCGAGCCCGGCCAGCCGCCGCTGGAGCGGGGTGGGTTCGGGCCGGGGCCGCAGCAGCGCGGCGATCCGGCCGAGCGCGCTGTCCGCCCCGGTGGCGGTGACCAGGGCCAGCGCCCGGCCGCGCAGGACGACCGTGCCCGCCCGCAGCGTTCCCTCGCCCGTCGCCCCGCCGGCCTCCTTGGCCACCGGCAGGGACTCTCCGGTCAGCATCGACTCGTCGACCAGGAGGGCGGCGGCCTCGAGGAGCCGGGCGTCGGCCGGCACGATGTCGCCCTCGCCGAGCGCCACCACGTCGCCGGGGACGACCTCGGCGGACGGCACCTTGTGCGGCTCCCCGTCGCGCACCACCCGGGCCGCGGGGGCGGAGAGCCGGGACAGCGCCGCGACGGCGCTCTCCGCCCGGACCTCCTGGACCACGCCCACGGTGGTGTTGACCACGATCACCAGCGCGATGACGACGGCGTCCGGGTGGTCGCCGATGGCCACGGTCAGCGCGACGGCCGCGATCAGCACCGTGATCAGCGGGTCGCGCAGCTGGGCGGCCACCCGGGCGCGGAGCGGCACCCGGCGGTCCGCGGCGACCTCGTTGCGGCCGTGCTCGGCGAGCAGCCGTGCGGCCTCGGTGTCGGTCAGCCCACGGGCGCGCGGACCGGCGGAGACGGTCACGGCGGTGGCCCGTCAGTCGGCGAACAGGTGCGGGTGCGGCGGGACGGACCCCGAGGCCGCGGGTTCCGAGGCCGCGGGCTCCTGGCCGAAGTGGTGGATCCGGGCGTCCGGCCCGGGGAAGTACTCGGTCACCCGGTCGTCGTCGGACCAGCGGACGTCGTACGGCGGGCTGCCGTCCGGATGGTGCAGCCCGACGATCTCGCCGTCCCGGCGGGCCGCGCCCGGCCGGGTGCCCTGGACGATGATGCGGTCTCCCACGGCGGCTTTCACGTCGGCCTCCCTGGCTCGGTGCGGGGCCGGGCCGCCGGCCCGGCCGTCCCTCCCCTTCCATGGCACCACCGAACGCGGCCCGCGGCAGGGGCCGGACGGTCCCCGCCGCGGGCCCGGCCGGCCCGCTCCGGGACGGGCGGCCCCCGGAGCCGGCCCCGCGCGGCCCGCGGCCCGGGCCGTCCGGCCCTCGCCGGACGGCGTCCGGCTCGGCAGACTGATCCGTGGGAGCAGAAGCCGACCCGGTACGGAGGAGGCGCGTCATGTCCGTCGCAGCCGCCACGCACGGGCGCCGCGCCCCGCACACGTCCCTGCGCGGGCATGCCCGAAGGGCCGTCGGCCGGGACCGGAACCCGCTCTGCCGCCCGGTCGACCGCGCGTACAGCCGCCTGGTGGCCGCCTCGGCGCTGATGGCGCTCGTGACCGTCCTCCTGGCGGCCGTGGCCGCCGTGCTGGTCCACCGCGCGGAGACGGACGACGCGCGGGACCTCGCCCGCCACCGGCACGCCGTCACCGCCGTCACCACGGGTCCGGCGCAGTCGGACGATCCCCGGGCGGGCAGCGTGCGGGAGCAGGCCCCGGCCCGGTGGACGTACCCGGTGGGGCCCGAGGCGGGCTACGTCCCCGTGCCGGAGGGAACGGTCACCGGGACGGCCGTCCCGGTCGTGCTGGACGACGCCGGACAGCCGAGCGGCCCGCCCAGGTCGGGCGACCTGATCGTCACGGACGCCGCGCTGGTCGGCCTGGGCGCCGTACTCGTGCTCGGGTCCTGCACGGAGGGCTGGTTCGTGCTGCGCCGCCGCCGGCTGGACCGCCGGGCCGACCGGAGCTGGGAGGCCGCCTGGGAGCGGGTGGAGCCGCACTGGTCCGGGCGGTGGGAGGGACCTGGCGCCCAGAGGTGAATCAGAGGTGGAACAGGCGCGTCTCACCGGGCCGGACGGTCGCCGTGGTGCCGCGCAGGCGGATGCGGACCGGCTCCTGCCGGTCCTGCCGGAGGCTCACCGTGACGGTGCGGCGGTCGACGGCGACGGTGAGGCCCCAGTGGCCCCGGTAGCGCAGGTCGAGCTCCAGCCGTCCGAGCGCGGAGGGCAGGTGCGGGTCCAGCCAGAGGGCGTCCTCGCGGACCTCCAGGCCGGTGTAGCAGCGTTGCAGCAGGTCCACGGCACCGGCCATGGCGCCCAGGTGGACGCCCTCGGCCGTGGTGCCGTGCTGGCTGTCCCGCAGGTCGGCCACCAGGGCGTCGCGGAAGTGGTGCCAGGACGCGCGGCGGTCGCAGCGGGTGAGCACCCAGGCGTGCACGACCGAGCTGAGCGTCGAGCCGTGGACGGTGCGCCGCAGGTAGTAGTCGGTGGTGCGGCGCAGCAGTTCGTGGCCGGCCGGGTGGCCGAGGCGGCGCAGCAGGTCGCGGACCTCGCGGGCGGAGAACAGGTACCAGAGCATCAGCGCGTCGGCCTGCTTGGAGGCCTTGTAGCGGTTGACGGTGTCGCCCTCGGCCTCCAGGATCCGGTCGAGCCGTCGCAGGTCCGGGTAGCGGCGCCGGTACTGCGGCCAGTCGAGTTCGGCGAGGCGTTCGTAGCCGGCGAACTGGCTCGGGACGCCGTCGTGGAAGGGGACGTGCAGGCGGCGGCCGACTTCCTGCCAGCGGTCGAGTTCCGCGGCGTCGAGCGCCAGGCGCTCGCGCAGCTCGTCGCGGCGGTATCCGGGCAGGACGTCCAGGGCGTCCTGGGCGCGGGCCAGCACCCAGGACGCCAGCACGTTGGTGTACGCGTTGTCGTCCAGGCCCGGCCGGGTCTCCCAGGGGTAGGCGTCGTGGTACTCGTCGGGGCCGAGCACCCCGCGGACGGACCAGCGGCCGAGGGCGGGGTCGTGGACGGCGGCGGAGGACCAGAACCGGGCGATCTCCAGCAGCGTCTCGGCGCCGGCGGTGGCGAGGAAGTCCCGGTCGCCGGTGGACTGGTAGTACTGCCAGATGTTGTAGGCGACGGCCGAGCCGACGTGCCGCTGGAGGTGGCTGTGGTCGGGCAGCCAGCGGCCGGACAGCGGGTTGAGGTGCAGTTGCTGGGACTCCTCGCGGCCGTCGCGGGCGCTCTGCCACGGGTAGACCGCGCCGCGCAGCCCGAGCGCCCGGGCCTCGCGGCGGGCGGCGTCCAGGCGCCGGTGGCGGTAGCGCAGCACGGCGCGGGCCAGCTCCGGGAACCGGAGGTTGAGCAGCCGGAGCACGAACAGCTCGTCCCAGAAGACGTGGCCCCGGTACGCCTCCCCGTGCAGCCCCCGGGCGGGGATGCCGACGTCCAGGTCGACGGAGTGCTCCGAGTAGGTCTGGAGCAGGTGGAACAGGTTCAGGTGCAGCGGTCCGGCCCCGTCGAAGTCCGCCTCGATCCGGCAGCGGCGCCACAACTCCTCCCAGCGCAGGGCGTGTTCGGCGAGCAGTCGGTCGAAGTCCCCGGCCTCGGCGGCGAGTCGCCGGGACGCGAGCAGCGGCGTCTCGATCGCCGGGTCGCGGGAGGTGTGCACGGCGACCGTCTTGGTCACGGTGACGGGCCGGTCGGGCGAGGCCTCCACGGTCAGGAGCTGGGCCACCCACCCCTCGCGGCACTCGGTCGTCGCGGTGTGCTCCCGGTCGGCCTCGGTCCGGGCGCAGAGGGCGATCCGCAGCGGTGAGGCGGCCGCATCGGCTTCGAGCCGGAGCAGCCCGGGCCCGTCCACCCCCTGACCGGCCGGGACGAGGTGGTGCTCGGTCAGGCCCCGGTAACGGGCGACCCCGGTGTTGGCGACGGCGCCGTCCAGCCCGGCGCGGACCTCCAGCGGGCCGGACCAGTTCTCCGGGGTGAAGGTGCTCTCCAGCGCCAGCAGGTGCGGCCGGGCCTGGCTGGCCAGGCGGCGCTGCACCAGCCGGGTCCGCCGACCCCGCGCGTCGACCACGAGCGCGGTGCGGGTCAGCAGCCCCCGGCGCAGGTCGAGTTCCAGCGTCTGCTCGGCGGGCGGGCCGGCGAACCACGATCCGCCGGCCGGGCGGAAGGTCAGCGGCAGCCAGTTCGGGCAGTTGACCAGGTCCTCGTTGCCGACCACGCGACCGGTCACGGTCGACTCGGCGCGGTCGTAGCAGCCGGCCAGGTACGTCCCCGGGTAGTGCACCCCGTCGGCGACCGACTCCGGCGCGGCGCCCCGGCTGACCAGGTAGCCGTTGCCGACGGCGCACAGCACCTCCCGCAGGCCCTCCTCGGCCGGGTCGAAGCCCCGGTAGCGGAGGGTCCACGCGTCCGGCATGTCGGGATACCCCGCGGGTGGGTCTGCTGCCACGACCTGACCTCCGTGCCGACGGGTCCGCCTTCCAGTCTGCGCACGGCGGCGCCGCGCCGCCTCACCGCGGCTCGCTCGTCGCGGCGGAACGGTCGGGGCCGGTCGGCCCTTCCGAGGGCCCGGACGAGTGCCGAGGCTGGGAGTGGAGACAGGAGGTGTGCCATGTCCACTGTCCGTTCGCCCGGTGGTGCCGAGGCCCTGCTGGCCGACGGCACCACCGTGGAGATCCGGCCGCTCGGGCCGGACGACCACGGCGCGGTGCTCGGCCTGCACGCCGACGGGATGTCCGAGGAGAGCCGCCGGATGCGGTTCTTCGGCGTCAGCCGCAACGCACCCCGGCAGGCCGCCGACCGGCTGTGCGGGCCGCCGCGCACCGGCCTGCTGGCACTCGGCGCCTGGGCGGGGGAGGAACTGGTCGGCGAGGCGGACTGCGAGCTGCTGGACGAGCCGCCGGACACGGCCGAGCTGGCCCTCGCGGTGGCCGACCGCTGGCACCACCGGGGCGTCGCCACCCTGCTGCTGGAACACCTCGTGCACGCCGCCAGGGCCGCCGGCGTCCGGTTCTTCGAGGCCGACACCCTGGGCGGAAACCACGCCGTGCACCAGGTCTTCGCGGACCTCGGCCTGCCCGTCGAGCGCCGGTACGCGCACGGCGAGCTCAGGGTCCGGGTGCCGCTGGACGAGAACGACGAGCGCTACCGCTCGGCCGTGGACGAACGCGGGCGCAGCGCCGACGTGGCCAGCCTCGCGGCGCTGCTGCGCCCCGCATCGGTCGCGGTGGTCGGCGCGTCCCGGCGGGAGGGCTCGGTCGGCCGGACCGTCCTGACCAGGATCCGGCGGGGCGGTTTCGCCGGTGCGCTCTGGGCGGTCAACCCGCATGCCGACGAGATCGGCGGAGTACCCGCCTACCCGTCCGTCGCCGCGTTGCCCGCCGTGCCGGACCTCGCCCTGCTGGCCGTTCCCGTCGGCGCCGTCCCCGGGGTGGCCGAGGAGTGCGGCGCCGCCGGGGTGCGGGCGCTGGTGGTGCTCACCTCCGGGCTCGGCGCCCAGGAGGCCCGCGGGCTGATGCGCGCCTGCCGCCGGCACAGCATGCGGCTGGTCGGACCGAACAGCCTGGGTATGGCGCAGACCGATCCGGCCGTCCGGCTGGACGCCGAGTTCGGCGGCGCCTTCCCCAGGCCCGGAACCGCCGGGGTGGCCGTGCAGAGCGGCGGCGTGGGCATCGCGCTGCTGTCCCGGCTGGCCTGGCTGGGCATCGGGGTGTCGAGCTTCGTGTCGCTCGGCGACAAGTACGACGTCAGCGGCAACGACCTGCTCCAGTGGTGGGAGTCGGACGACCGCACCGACCTCGCGCTGCTCCACCTGGAGTCCTTCGGCAGCCCGCGCGCCTTCGGCCGTACCGCCCGCCGGGTGACCAGGAGCATCCCGGTGCTGACCGTCGACGCCGGACGCTCGACCGCCGGTCGCCGCGGCGCCGCCTCGCACACCGCGGCCGCCGCCACCCCGACCGTCACCCGGGAGGCGCTGTTCCGGCAGGCCGGCATCACGGCCACCCGCAGCATCGACGAACTCGTCGAGACCGCCGCCCTGCTGCGCGCCCAGCCGCTGCCCGCCCCGCGCGGCGCGGTCGCCGTGGTCTCCAACGCCGGCGGCATCGGCGTTCTCGCCGCGGACGCCTGCGCCGAGGCCGGACTCGGACTGCCGGAACTCCCGGCCGAGCTCGGGAAGCTGCTGCCGCCCGGCGCCTCCGTCCGCAACCCCGTGGACACCACGGCGGCGATCGGACCGACCGAACTCGCCCTCTTCCTCCGGGCGTTGGAACGCGAGCCGGCCGTCGACGCGATCCTGGTGTGCCTGGTGCCGACGGCGCTCGGCACCACCCCCGCCCAGGACCCGGTGCGCGCCCTGCTGGAAGGCCCGGCCCGGCGCCGGGTCCCGATCGCCGCCGTGCTGCTCGACCAGCAGGTGCCCGTGCGCTACCGCACCTGCGCCGACGGCGGCGTGCTGCCCGCCTACTCGGACTCCGTCGCCGCCGCCCGGGCCCTCGGCCACGCCCGGGACCGCGCCCGGTGGCTCGCCGAGGCCCCCTCCGCCCTCGCGGTCGCCCCGGACTGCGACCGCCGTGCCGTCCGCAGCCTGGTCGACGGCTACCTCACCGCCCACCCCGACGGCGGCTGGCTCGACCCGCTGTCCACCGCCGACCTGCTGGGCGCGTACGGACTGCCGCTGACGGCCTCCGTCTGGGCCCACGACGAGCACATGGCGGTGGCCGCCGCGGACGGGCTGCGCCCGCTCGGGCACGAGGGGAAGGTGGCCCTGAAGGCCTACTGGCCGGGGCAGGTGCACAAGAGCGCGCTCGGCGCCGTCCGCACGGGGCTCGGCACCGAGGCCGAAGTGCGCGCCGCCTACCGCGAGTTCACGGAGAGGTTCGGCACGGAGCTGACCGGAGCGGTGGTCCAGCCGATGGCCGCGCCGGGTGTCGAACTGCTCGCGGGCGTCGTCCAGGACCAGGTCTTCGGGCCGCTGGTGGTGCTCGGGGCGGGCGGCACCGCCGCCGACGTGCTGGCCGACCGGTCGGCCCGGCTCGCCCCGCTGAGCGAGCACGACCTGACCGCCATGGTCGCCGAACTCCGCAGTGCGCCCCTGCTGTCGGGCGCCGCCGGGACACCCGCCGTGGACCTCGCGGCGGTCCGGTCCGTCCTGGCCCGGCTCTCCCGCCTCGCCGACGACTTCCCGGAACTCGTCGAGGCCGACCTCAACCCCGTCATCCTCCGCCCCGACGGCGCCGTCTGCGTGGACACCCGGGTACGCCTGGAACGCCGCCCGTCCTTCGACCCCTACCTGCGGCGGCTGCGACGCCCGGCGGCCGCGGAGGGGGAGTGAGGCCCGGAGAGCAGGCCGGGCCGGGGTGTGCCGGTGTCCGTCGTCATGGCCGCCTCCGGCGGGGTACGGAGTTCCTCCCGTGGTCCTGCCGATCGGCCGCACTGTCCCGGGGCCGGAGCGGCCCGACGGCATGGACCGATCGGCCCTGTCCGGCGGCTGCGGGCGGGCGGACAGTGAAGACGGGACCACCGGAGGAGGAGTGAGGACGATGCAGCACCGCAGCGTCAACGATGTGATGACCCACGAGGTCGTCACCGCGCGGCCCGACACGTCGGTCAAGGAGGTTGCGGTGCTGTTCCACCGCAACGACGTGACCGCGATCCCCGTCGTCGACGATCAGGGCCGCCCGCTCGGCATGGTGTCCGAGGCCGATCTGATCCGCAAGGAGGCCGTGCTGCCGGACCCGGAGGGCCGCTACCCGGGCCGCTGGCTCGCGGCGAAGGACCGGGCCCGCGCCGAGGCGGAGACCGCCGGCGGGCTGATGACCAGTCCGGCCGTCACCGCCCGCCCCGGCTGGTCGGTCCCCGAGGCCGCGCGCGCCATGGACAAGCACAGGGTCAAGCGCCTGCCCGTGGTCGACGAGGCCGGCCGTCTGGTCGGCATCGTCAGCCGCCGGGACCTGCTGCAGGTCTTCCTGCGCCATGACGCGGCGATCCGGGACGAGATCAACCACGACGTGCTGGGACAGACCCTCTGGGTCGCGCCCGGCGACGTCCGGGTGACGGTGCACGACGGCGTGGTCACCCTCGACGGCCGGCTGAGGTTTCGCAGTCTGGTCCCGATCGCCGAACAGCTGTGCCGCGCCGTGGACGGAGTGGTCGCCGTCCACGCCACACTCGACTGGACCGAGGACGACACCGACCCGTCCCTGGAACGCCCCCGCGCCTACCGCGCGGCGTCGTAGGAGGCCGTCATGAGCAGTACTCCGAGCACCGTCGCCGATGTGATGACCCATGCGGTGGTGGCCGTCGGCCGCGACGCCGACTTCCGCGAGGTCGCCGACACCCTCCAGCGCTGGCAGGTCAGCGCCGTCCCCGTCCTGACCGGCGACGGGCGGGTGATCGGCGTGGTCTCGGAGGCTGACCTGCTCACCGCCCGGGACCGTGACGGCGTTCGCGCCGACGCCCTGACCGCCAACCGGATGATGTCCGTGCCGGCGGTCACCGTGCACCCCGGCAGCCCGCTCAACGAGGCCGCCCGGGCGATGGCCCGGGGCCACCTCAAACGGCTCCCGGTGGTCGACGAGGAGGACTACCTGGTCGGCATCGTCAGCCGCGGCGACCTGCTGAAGGTCTACCTCGAGGACGACCGCGAACTCGCCGACCGGGTCCGCTTCGAACTGGTCGCCACCCTCGGCCCCGGTGCCGCGGTGGAAACCGACGTCCGCTCCGAGAACGGCCGGATCACCCTGGCGGGCGAGCTGCCGGACACCCTTTCCGGGCCCGTCCTGGAACGGCTGGTGCGCTCCGTGCCCGGCGTGGTCGACGTCGAACTGCGGCTCGCGGCGCCGGCCTGACCGGAGAGGCGGGCCCCTCCGTTCGGCCGGCCTGCCGGCACCCGGGCGCCGCGGTGACCACCCGGGTCTGGTCACCGCGGCGCGGCGGACCACCGCGCCGGGTGCACCGTCGCCGTCGGCCGCTCGGGCCTGCGCGCTGCGCGGGCAGGGGCGGGCGCGGAGAATCGGGGGTGGAAAACCCCACCGACCCCCAGGGAGCAGACCATGGGCGACCCCCGGCCAGAGCAGCCCGTACGGGTGTTCCTGCTGGACGACCACGAGGTGGTCCGCCGGGGCGTGCGCGACCTCCTGGAGGCCGAACCCGACATCGAGGTCGTCGGCGAGGCGGGTACCTGTGCCCAGGCACTGGCCCGGGCGCCCGCGCTGCGCCCGGACGTCGCCGTCCTCGACGTGCGGCTCCCGGACGGCGACGGGGTGTCCGTCTGCCGGGACCTGCGCGACCGGATGCCCGGGCTGGCCTGCCTGATGCTGACCTCCTTCGACGACGACGACGCCCTGCTCGACGCGATCATGGCGGGTGCGGCCGGCTACGTCCTCAAGCAGGTCAAGGGTGCCGAACTGGTCGGTGCGGTGCGGACGGTGGCCTCCGGTCAGTCCATGCTGGACCCGGCCACCACACGCAAGCTGATGGAGAGCCTGCGCCACCACGAGGAGAGCGGGCCCGACGCCGCGCTGGCCGGCCTCACCCCGCGCGAGCGGGAGATCCTCGCCCTGGTGGGGGAGGGCAGGACGAACCGCCAGATCGGCCGGGAGCTCTACCTCGCGGAGAAGACCGTGAAGAACCACGTCTCGCGCCTGCTCGCCAAGCTGGGCGTCGAAAGACGCCTCCAGGCCGCCGTCATCGCCGCCCACGCCGAGCCCGAGCAGCACCACCGGCGCCCCCACTGAGTCTCGGCGGGGCCCGGTGCGGGCCGGGCGGGGGCCGGGCGGGCCCGGAGGAGGAGTCGAACGGCCCAAGCGGCGTGCCGCGTCCCGGCCGCACGCTGGAGGTGATCCACCTCCCGTCACGGCCCGAGGAGACGGCGATGATGTACTGGAACGACGGTGGCATGAGCGGTTGGGGCGTCGGCCTGATGACCGTGAGCATGCTGCTCTTCTGGGCGCTGGTGGCCCTCGGGGTGATCGCCCTGGTCCGGTATCTCGGCCGACCGGCCCAGCACGGCCCGACCGCCCCGGTGCCGCCCCCGGCCGCGCCGCCGGCCCGGCCCACCCCGGAGCAACTGCTCGCCGAGCGCCTCGCCCGCGGCGAGATCGACCCCGACGAGTACCGGGCCCGACTGGCCACCCTGCGGGGCGGCACGGGCGACCCGCCCGTCGCCGGCTGACGACGCACCCTGGAGGCGGTCATGCCCACCCTCGCCCTCGACGCCGCCGCGCTGGAGAAGCTCGTCTCCGCGGCGGTCGCGGCGCCCTCGATCCACAACAGCCAGCCCTGGCGCTTCCGGCTCCAGCCGGACACCTCGACCCTGGAGGTCCGGGCCGACCGCAGCCGGGCCGTCCCGGCCGCCGACCCCCGGGGCCAGGCCCTGCACATCTCCGTCGGCGCGGCCGTGCTCAACCTGCGGGTCGCCGCCCGCCACCTCGGCTGGGCACCCGACGTCCGTCTGCTGCCCGACCCGGCCGAGCCCGACCTGCTCGCCGCCGTACGGCTCGACACCGCGGCCCCCGCACCGGCCCCCGGCGCGGAGAGCCTCTACGAGGCGATCTGGCGCCGGCACTCCATCCGCACTCCGTTCACCGACGTACCGGTCCCGACGGCCGTCCTCGACGAGCTGACCGACGCGGCCCGCTCCGAGGACGCCGAACTCCACCTGCCCGACCACACGGAGACCGCCCGGCTGCTGCACCTCACCGCCGAGGCCGAGCGCCGCAACACCACCGACGAGGCCCAGCGCACCGAGAGCCGCAGCTGGATCCGCACCGGCGAGGTGCCGCCCTACGGCATCCCGGCCGGGGCGCTCGGCCCCCAGGACGCGGCCGGCCGGCTGCCGATGCGCGACTTCTCCGCCATCCACGCCACCGAGCACAAGGCACCCGCGCTCTTCGAGCACGAGCCCCGCATCGCCGTCCTCACCACCCGCCGCGACGCCCCCGAGGACTGGCTGCGCGCCGGCCTCGCCCTGGAGCACGTGCTGCTCGCCGCCACCGTCCACGGCGTCCGGGCCTCGCTGCTGCACCAGGCCATGGAGTGGTCCTACCTGCGCTGGGAGGCCCGTGACCCGCACGACCGCCCCGGCCACGTCCAGATCCTGATCCGCCTCGGCTACGGCCCCGAGGGCGCTCCGACGCCCCGCCTCGCTCCCGGCGAGGTGCTGGACCGGGACTGACGGCTACCGCAGCGGCACCCGCCAGAGCAGCTCGGTGCCACCCTCGGGGCGGGTGCGGGCGGTGAAGGTGCCGTCCAGGGCGGCGGCGCGGTCGGCGAGGTTGGCGAGGCCGCCGCACCGGCCGCCCTCGGGGAGGCCGATCCCGTCGTCCGTGACGGTGAGCGTCAGGTCCGAGTCGGCGGTCACGGCCACCGTGACCGCGTCGGCCCCGGCATGGCGGGCGGCATTGGACAGGGCCTCCTCCAGGACGGCGACCGCCGCGTCCGCGACCTCCGCGGACACCGTGACGTCCAGCAGGCCGGCCATCCGCAGGGCCGGGGCGAAGCCGAGCGAGCGGGCGGCCCGGTCGACCACCTCGACGATGCGGGCGCGCAGGCCGACCGCCGCCGGACCGCTCTCGCGCAGGCGCAGGCCGAAGATGGTGGCGCGGATGGTCCTGACGGTCTCGTCCAGGTCGTCGATCGCCCGCAGCACGCGCTCGGTCGCCTCGGGATGCTCGATGAAACGGGTGGCGCCCTGGAGGGTCATGCCGGTGGCGAAGAGCCGCTGGATGGCCAGGTCGTGCAGGTCGCGGGCGATCCGGTCGCGCTCCCGCAGCAGCGCCACCTGCTCGGAGTCCCGGCGGCGCTCGGCCAGCTCCATGGCCACCGCGGCCTGGCCGGCGAAGCCCAGCAGCGGACCGGACTCGTCCTCCTCGAACAGCGGCGAACCCGCGGCCCGGGCCAGCAGCAGCACACCCCGGATGCCGCGTTCCGCGGTGCCGACGGGCACCGCGACCGCCGGGCCCAGCCCCTGCCAGCGGGGCGGCCCCGCCGTGATCCGGGGATCCTTCCGGACGTCGGGGCTCACCACGAGTCCACCCGTGCGCAACGCCGCGCCCATGAACGAGCCCTCGACCGGCAGCACCAGGCCGCGGTGCTCCTGCTCGCCGAGGCCGATGGCGATCCGCACCTCCAGCTCGACGGCCCCGGGAAGCGGGACGGCGACGACGGCGAGGTCCGCTCCGGCGATCCCGCTCGCCCGGGCGAGCAGCAGGTCCAGGACTTCGCCCTCCGCGGCCCCCGACAGCAGACTGCTGGTCACCTCCGCGCCGGCCTCCAGCCAGCGCTGCCGCCGGCGGGCCCGGTCGTACAGCCGGGCGTTGTCGATGGCCACCCCGGCGGCGACGGCGAGGGTGGCGAGCACCGACTCGTCCTCGGCGTCGAAGTCGCCCCCGCCCCGCTTCTCGGTCAGGTAGAGGTTGCCGAACACCTTGTCCCGGATCCGGATCGGCACCCCCAGGAAGCTGCGCATCGGCGGGTGGTGGGCCGGGAAGCCGTAGGAGGCCGGGTGGTCGGAGAGCCGGGTGAGCCGCAGCGGCACCGGGTGGCGGATCAGCTCGCCGAGGATCCCGTGCCCGGAGGGCAGCTCGCCGATCAGCTTCACCTGCTCGTCGGTGACCCCGACCGGGACGAACTGGGACAGCCGCTGGTCCTCGCCGATCACGCCGAGCGCGCCGTACTCGGCGTCCACCAGGGTGACCGCCGCCTCCACGATGTGTTGGAGCGCCTGGGCCAGCTCCAGGTCGCGTCCGACCGCCAGCACGGCCTCCAGCAGGCTGTGCACCCGGTCCCGGGTGCCGCGGGCGGCGTCCAGGCGGGCCTGGAGCTCCTCCAGGAGCTCGTCCAGCCTCAGCTTCGGTACGGGGGCGGGGCCCTCCGACGCGTTGCCCAAGGAATCCTCCAAGGCTCGCCCCCCGATGCCCACTGACCAGCGTAGGCGCGCCCGCGCCGCCCCGGCTGGTGCAAGGGGGTCCATCGGCCCACCGGGAGCACCCCCCGCGGCCCCTGGTGACGGGAGTGGTCGGGGACAACGGTGGAAGTGCGGGCGGAACCGCCCCGGCTCCGCCCTCCGAGAGGAGTGATCGCGGCATGAAGGCGCTCACCTACCACGGACCCGGCCGCCGTACCTGGGGCGAGGTCCCCGACCCGACCCTCCGGGACCCGGAGGACGCCGTCGTCCGGGTGGACGCGGTGACCATCTGCGGCACCGACCTGCACATCCTCAAGGGCGACGTCCCCGAGGTCGAGCAGGGCCGCGTCCTCGGCCACGAGGCCCTCGGCACCGTCACCGGGACCGGCCCGGGCGTGCGCACCCTCGCCCCCGGCGACCGCGTGCTGATCTCCTGCGTCTCCGCCTGCGGCCGCTGTTCCTACTGCCGCGCCGCGGCCTACGGGCAGTGCACCGGCGGTGGCGGCTGGGTCCTCGGACACCTGATCGACGGCTGCCAGGCCGAGTACGTCCGCACCCCCTTCGCGGACACCTCCCTGTACAAGCTCCCCGAGGGCGTGCGGGACGAGGCCGCCCTCCTGCTCGCCGACATCCTGCCCACCTCGTACGAGGTCGGCGTCCGCAACGGCCGCGTCCGCCCGGGCGACACCGTCGCGATCGTCGGCGCCGGGCCGATCGGACTCGCCGCCGTCCTGACCGCGCGGCTCTACAGCCCCGCCAGGATCATCGTCGTCGACCTCACCCGGAGCCGTCTCGACGCCGCCAAGGCCTTCGGCGCCGACACGGTCCTGACCTCCGCCGAGGCCACCCCCGAGGCCGTCCGGCGGCTGAGCCGGGACGGGCTCGGCGTGGACGTCGCGATCGAGGCGGTCGGCGTGCCCGAGACCTTCGAACTCTGCACCCGCCTGGTGCGCCCCGGCGGCCGGGTCGCCAACGTCGGTGTGCACGGCAAACCGGCGGTGCTGCACCTGGAGGACCTCTGGATACGGAACGTCACCATCACCACCGGCCTGGTCGACACCGCCAGCACCCCGATGCTGCTCGACATGCTGGCCGTCGGGCGACTCGACACCGGCGGGCTGGTCACCCACCGTCTCGGCCTCGACGAGATGCAGGAGGCCTACGACGTCTTCGCGGACGCGGCCGGCACCGGCGCCCTCAAAGTCGCGCTGTTCCGGACGTGACCGCCGTGTACGCAGGAGCCGCCATCATGAGCGTCAACCCCGACTGCGACGACGTCGCCCGCCGGATCCTCCGGCGGCGCGACCAGCTCGGCCTGAGCGAAGGGATGCTGGCCCACCGGGCCGCCATGTCACCCGCCTACCTCCGGCAACTCCTGTGTTCGGGGCCGGAGTTCGATCCGCCGGGGTTCGTCCGGATCACCGCCGTGCTCGGGATGGCCTGGCCGGAGCTGCTGTCCGGTCGCCGCCCGGACGCCCCACCGGGGCAGACCGACACCGGTCGGCGGGGGCTGCTCCTGCGACTCACCGAACCGCAGTGCTGGGAACTGCTCGGCACCCGCGGTATCGGACGGGTCGGCCTGCCCGGTTCCTCGGCGCCCGTCGTGCTCCCGGTCAACTACGTGGTGGATGCCAGGACGATCGCCTACCGGACGGCCCCCCGGGGCGCCGCCGCCCCGGCGGACGGCTCGCCCGTCTCGTTCGAGGTGGACCGGATCGACGAGCACCGGAGCGTGGGCTGGAGCGTCCTGATCCTCGGCCAGGTCCACCTGGTCGACACCCGGGACGAGGAACAGCACCTCGCGGCACTCCCGGGCTCCACCCCCTGGGCGCGCGGATCCCGCCCGCTCTGGGTGCGCATCCGTCCGGTGGCCGTCACCGGGCGTCGCATCGATGAGGGGTGACGGCCACCGGAGGGCGGGTGCCAGGGCGAGCCGTCCTCCGGGGCGGTGGGTGGGCGCGGCCGGTCCGCATCCGGCTCGGACGGCGATCCGCGGACCGGACCTCCGCGGACCGGACCTAGGCGCGGCTGAGGACCCAGACGCCGTAGGAGTCGTTCGCGGGGTGCAACTGGTAGCTGCCCGCGTGCAGGTCGACGCGGAGCCCCACGGCGGCCAGGTCCGCTTCGAACTCCGCCGGCGGGTAGGCCCGGGCGTGCGGCGGCGCGTCCCGCAGGTGGAAGCCGACCAGGATCCGGCCGTTCTCGCCGAGCACGTCGCGCATCGCCCCCAGCGCCCCGCGCTCCGTGCCGTCGGCCAGGTAGAGGACGACGTTGCCCACGCAGACGACCAGGTCGAACGGGCCGTCGTCGGGGCCCAGGTCGAGGATGTCGCGTTCCTCGATCGGCAGCCCGGGGTAGGTCTGCCGGGCCTGCCGGACCAGGGCCCCGTCGGGCTCGATCGCCACCACGTCGTGCCCTCGCCGCAGGAGCGCCGCGGCCACCCGGCCCATGCCCGCACCGGCGTCGAGCACACGGGCTCCGCGCGG
The DNA here is from genome assembly GCF_040629945.1 of Kitasatospora sp. NPDC005856. NCBI lineage: Bacteria > Bacillati > Actinomycetota > Actinomycetes > Kitasatosporales > Streptomycetaceae > Kitasatospora > Kitasatospora sp. NPDC005856. The sequence continues at coordinate 202,880 of NZ_JBEXWT010000003.1, forward strand.
CAGGAGCGTGTCGGCGAGCCGGGCCTCACCGTCGACGTCCTCGCCGGCGGAGATGAGTTCGGCGAACCGCTTTCCGTAGTTCCCGCTCTGCCCGGCCTCCTGCCAGCGGGTCCGCCGCGTCGTCATCGGTACGAGTTCTCTCTGCGGCAGCGTGATCCTGTCCATGTCCCGCATCCTAAGGCGATGCCGCCGGCGACGGTCACGGCCGCCGGAGCGCTGCCGGAAGGCTGCCCGCGGAACCCCTGCCGAACGGTTCCGCCGTGTACGATCCGTCCTGCTTCTGGGGCTCCGGCGGTCCGCGGGCGCACGGGTCAGCCGCTCGTGCCCTTGGGGGCGGGCGGCACCACGACCACGGGGAGGTGGGCGTGGTGGACGACCTCGGTGCTGGTCGAGCCGAGCGAGAGCCGGCCCCAGAGGCCGGCGCCGCGGGAGCCCACCACCAGCAGGCTGGCGTCCTGGCTCTCCTCCAGCAGGACCTGGGCGGGGCGGCCGTGCTCGCAGCGCACCTCGACTTCGACGTACGGCTCGCCGACCTGTTGCCGGAGTTCCTCGATCGAGTCCGTCACCTCGCGGGCGACGGCGTCGCTCAGGTGTGGCGACGGTCCGCCGCCCGCGCCCCAGCCCGTCATGGCCCGGTCCGGCGACTCGGCGTGGCGGCCGCCGTAGGCACAGACGGCCCGCACGCCGACCCCGCGCAGCTGTGCCTCGCGAAGAGCGAAGGCCACAGCCCTGCGGGCGGGCTCCGAACCGTCCGTGCCGACGACGATCGGACCGGTGGGACCTGATGCGGGAGTGGTGTCCACGGGAACCTCCAGGACGGGCGACCCGACTGCGGCCCGCCGGGCTCGGCGGGCCAGGGAGAGCGGTACGGGTCGGCGCCCTGACTTTCATGATCCTCCGGGAGCGGCCCGGCGGCACGTCCGTCCTCGCGCGACCTGCCCGGGAACGGGAGTTGCCGGACAGGAAGGAGGGGCCGGGCAACGGAGGGACGAGGTGGCGTCCGCCCCTCCGCTCCCGGCCGTCAGCTGTCGAAACCCAGGCCGAAGCGGTCCAGGGTGCGCAGCCAGAGGTTGCGGTGGCCGGCGTTGGCGTCGGCGCGGGTGAGGGCCCACTGGGTGATGCCGATGCCGATCGAGCGGGCCGGCTCGGGCGGGAAGGGCAGGGGCTTGCGGCGGACCAGGTCCAGGGCGGTGCGCTCGGTGCGGGCACCGTTCAGGAGGTCGAGCATCACCTCGGCGCCGAAGCGGGTCGCGCCGACGCCCAGGCCGGTGTAGCCGGCGGCGTAGGCGACCCGGCCGTCGTGGGAGAGGTCGAAGAAGGCGCTGAACCGGGTGCAGGTGTCGATGGCGCCGCCCCAGGCGTGGCTGAACCGCAGGCCCTCCAGCTGGGGGAAGGTCCGGAAGAAGTGTCGGGCGAGGGTGGCGAAGGTCTCCGGCCGCTGGTCGCGCTCGGCCCGTACCCGGCTGCGGTACTGGTGGACCACGTCGTACCCGCCGAACAGGATGCGGTTGTCGGCGGAGAGCCGTACGTAGTGGAAGTGGTTGGCGCTGTCGGAGAAGCCCTGGCGGCCCCGCCAGCCGACCGAGGCGAGCTGCGCCGCGCTCAGCGGCTCGGTCATCAGCGCGTAGTCGTAGACCGGCACGGTGTACGGGCGGTGGCGGCGCAGGAGCGACGGGAAGGCGTTGGTGGCGAGCGCGACGCGGTGGGCGCCGACGCGGCCGTACGGGGTGCGGATGGTGATCCCGCTCGGGGAGGAGGCCAGGTCGGTCGCGCGGGTGTGCTCGAAGATCCGCACGCCCTGGTCGAGGCAGGCCCGCTTGAGGCCCCAGGCGAGCCGGGCGGGGTTGAGCATGGCGACGCCCTCGCGGTCCCAGAGGGCGCCGAGGAAGGTGGGGGAGTCGATCTCGGCGCGGACGGCCTCTCGGTCGAGGACGTCGAGCCGGCTGTCGTACTGGGCGGCGAGTTCGGCGAACTCGCGCAGCTCGTCGACCTGGTGGGGCTCGGTGGCGACGACGAGGGAGCCGGTGCGCTCCCAGTCGCAGTCGATGCCGTGGCGCTCGACGGTGTCCTGCATCGCCTGGAGGTTGGCGGCACCGAGCCGTTCCAGGGTGCCGAGCTGGTGGGGCCAGCGCTGGTGGCCGTTGGCCAGGCCGTGCGTGAGGCTGGCCTCGCAGAAGCCGCCGTTGCGGCCGGAGGCGGCCCAGCCGACCTCCTGGGCCTCGATGAGGACGACGTCGAGCGAGGGGTCGCGTTCCTTGGCGATGAGCGCCGTCCACAGCCCGCTGTAGCCGCCGCCGACCACGAGCAGGTCGCAGCGGACGTCGCCGACCAGGGCGGAGGCGGGTGCGGGCCGGGCTGGGTCGTCGAGCCAGAACGGTACGGGCTGGGCGTCCTGGAGGGCGCGGACGGGGTCGGCCATGGCGGTGGCTCCTTCGGTGCATGGCGTCGGTGCGGGGAGGGGCGGGCCTCCGTATGCCGCCATCAGACCGTTGCGCCGGGATCAACGTCAATGGTGTTGACATAAGCCTCGGAGGCCGGGGTGCGCCGGCCGAGGCCCGCGCGGCCCTGCTCCCGCCGCCGTGCTGAGCGGCTCTGCTCCCGCCGCTGTACGAGGCGGCCCGGGCGATCAGCGCCGACCTCGCCCCGACGGACCGTCGGCCCGGGGTGCGGCCCGCCCGAGGGCGGCACCGCGGCTGCTCGAAGCCCGGACCTCCAGGCGGGTCGGGACGAGCGCGCCGGTCGGCTCCCGGCTGCCGGTCTCCAGGGCCGCCATCAGCAGCTCGATGCCCTTCTCCGCGACGAGGGCGGGCTGGAGGCTGAGCGTGGTGACGGGCGGATGGGTGTGCGCGGCGGCGCCGTCCTCGCTCGCGCAGACCAGCAGCAGGTCGTCGGGGACGCCGAATCCGGCCCGTCGGATCGCGTCGAGGACGAGCGGAGGGCTGGCCTCGGCGAGGACGAAGAGGGCGTCGGGGCCGCTCCCGTGGCCGCTCCCGGCGGTGGTCAGCAGTCCTTCGACGGCGGCGACCACCGGCCCGTCGCCGGGTCCGTCGGTGCGGACCAGCCGGGGTGTCGAGCCGTGCTCGCCGCACCACCGCCGGTAGGTCTCGGCGACGGCGAGGTGGAAGCGGATGTCGGTGCCGGGCAGGACGACGGCGGGCCGCCGCGCGCCCTGGTCCCGCAGGTGGTCGAGTACTTCACGGACCGCGCGGTCGGCGTCCACGTCCACCCAGTGGGTGCCGGGGCGACCCTCGACGGAGCGGTCGGTGAACAGCGGAACGCGGGCGGCGATGAAGTCCTCGACGAGCGGATCGTCGTCGAGCGGGTCGGCGACGATGGCGGCGTCCAGCGGCAGGTCGGCCCATTCCTCCGGTCCGCAGCGGGCGGGCAACAGGACCAGGGCGTAGCCGCGTTGGAGGGCCGCGGTGGCGGTGGCGCTGGTGAGCCGGGCGAAGTAGGGGGAGTCCATGTACGAGCCGCGGTCGCGCGCGTACTCGCCGACGGCGTAGCCGATCAGCCGGGCGTGCCCGGCCCGTAGCAGCCGGGCGGTGGCGTTGGGCCGGTAGCCGAGGCGGCGGGCGGCCTCGCGGGCGCGTTCGCGCACGGTGTCGGACATCCGGCCGGTGCCGTTGAGTGCGGCGGAGACGGTGGTCTTGGACAGGCCGGCCTCGCGGGCCACGTCGACCAGGCGGATCCGGGGCGTGGCGGCCGCGTCGCCGCCGTACGGGGTGTCGCTCATGCGCCGAATGCTGCCAGCCCGACAGGGAGTTCGTCAGTAGTCGGGGCAGCGGAACGACCTCTGGAAAATCGTTCCCGCAAAGGCTTGTGCGGGAACGTTCCCGCATCAATACTCCACTGCAACTCCCAGCCCCCACGACTCAGAAAGGGGTGGGCTTCGCCGTGCGCCTCCTCCCGCGCCGCCCCGCAACCACCACCCTGCTCGCCATCGGAGCGCTGCTGGTCGCCACGACCGCGACCTCCTGCTCCGGCGCCACCACCAAGCGCACCGACGGCACCGACGGCACCTCCGGCTACCAGGTCACCGCGCTCACCCCGGCGGCCAAGGGCACCATCCCGTCCTTCAGTTGGTCGCTCTACGCGGAGCCGCAGTCGCTCGACTACGCGCTCGCCTACGACTACCCGCCGAACACCGTGCTCGCCAACGTCTGCGAGCAACTCTTCCGCGTCACACCGGACATGAGGATCGAGCCCGGTCTGGCCCTGAAGTCCGCCAACCCGGACCCGCTGACCTGGGTGTACACCCTGCGCGAGGGCGTGAGGTTCCACGACGGCGGGACGATGACCGCCGAGGACGTGGTCGCCTCGCTGAACCGGCAGATGGACCCGGCCACCGGTTCCTCCTGGGCCAGCGCCTTCAAGAACGTCGCCTCGATCAGCGCGTCCGGCCCGCTGGAAGTCACCATCAGGCTCACCAAGTCCGACGTCCTGCTCGACGAACTGCTCGCCGCCTCGCCCGGCACCATCGAGAGCGCCGCCTACCTCGCCCGGGCCGGAAAGGACTACGGCAGCCCCAAGGGCGGCGTCGACTGCACCGGCCCGTACGCGATCGACAACTGGTCCCAGGGCGAGAGCATCACGCTGAAGAGGAACCCGGCCTACTGGGACAAGTCCCTCACCCCGAAGGCCGACAGCGTGAAGTTCGTGTTCATCCCGGACTCCGCGGCCCGCGCCAACGGCTGGCTCTCCAGCGCCGTGGACGGCGGCTACATGGTGCCGTCCAGCTCCCTGACACAGCTGCGGGGATCCTCCCAGGGCAAGGTCTGGTTCGGCCCCAACACCGCCGCCGCCGACCTCGCCGTGCTCAGCCTCCAGGGCGCTCTCGGCGACCTGAAGGTCCGTCAGGCGCTCTCCATGGCACTGGACCGCGACGGCATCGTCAAGTCCGCCGCCGGCGGCATCGGCGTTCCCGCCAAGGCCCCCGCGGCACAGGGCGCCTGGGCCCTCGTACCGGAGCGCACGGCCGGCTACTACGCCGACCTGCCGGCCCCCGTCCACGACGTGGACGCCGCCCGCAGGCTCGTCCAGGAGGCGGGCGCGAGCGGCCGCAAGGTGGTGATGGCGACCAGCTCGCTCGCCCCCGAGATCAGCGTCGTCGGCAACGCCGTCCAGGCCGCCGGCCGGCAGATCGGACTGGACGTGGAGCTCCGGCCGGTCTCCCCGGACGCCTACTCGGCACTGTTCACCGACCCCGCCGCCCGGGCCGGCATCGACCTGGTGGTCACCAACGGCTACGACAACACCCCGGACCCGCTGGAGTTCTACCAGTCCCTGCACACCGGCGACTTCGGCAACTACGCCAACTGGTCGAACCCCGAGTTCGACGCCCTCTACGACCAGGCCGTCGCCGCCGCCGACCCGGCCGCCCGCGCCGACCTCACCGCCAGGCTGCAGCAGATCGCCGTCCGCGAACTGCCCTCCATCCCGCTCTACGAGGCCCCCTTCTCCGTCTTCCTCGGCAGCAGGGTCACCGGTGCCCCCGCCGGCATCGCCCAGCTCTACTACCCGTGGGCCGCGACGATCGGCTCCGCCCGCTGATGGCCCGGTACCTGCTCGGCCGGCTCCTCGGGCTGGCGGCGGTGCTGCTGGTGACCTCCTTCCTGGTCTTCAGCGCCGTGCACCTCGCCCCCGGGGACCCGGTCTCCTTCCTCCTCAAGGGCCACCCGGCCACACCCGAGGCCAGAGCCGCGATCACCGCCCAGTACCACCTGGACCAGCCGTTCCTCGTGCAGTACCTGAAGTGGCTCGGCAACGTGCTGAACGGCGACTTCGGCCGTTCGGTGCAGTTCCGCCAGGACGTCGGCCCGCTGATCGGCTCCCGGCTGCCCGGCACCGCGCTGCTGATCGGGTACGCGGCGGTGCTGGTCTGCGTCGGCGGTGTGCTGACCGGCGTCCTCGCGGCGCTTCGCCCCGGCCTCGTCGACCGGGTGGTGCTGATCGGCACCGGCGTGGCCACCGCGACCCCGCCGTTCGTCACCGCCATCGGCCTGGTCTCGCTGTTCGCGGTCCAGCTCGGCTGGTTCCCCGGCCCCGGCTCCACCGGCACCGGGCTCGGCGGCCGGCTCCACCAGCTCACGCTGCCCGCCGTCGCCCTCGCCGTCACCCTCGCCGGGCTGCTCGCCCGGGTGACCCGCTCGGCCATGCTGGACGAACTCGCCCGCGAGCACGTGGAGGTGGCCCGCTCGCGCGGCGTCCCCGAGCGCGTGGTGATCCGCCGGCACGTGCTGCGGGGCGCCCTCGGCCCGATCGTCACCGTCGGCGGGACGACGCTGGCCGGGCTCCTGGTCAGCACCTCGATCGTGGAGACGGCGTTCAACGTCACCGGCGTCGGCCAACTGCTGGTGCAGTCCGTGACGGCCAAGGACTTCCCGGTCGTCCAGGCCGTCACCCTGCTGACCGTCCTCGGCTTCGTCCTGGTCAACCTCGCCGTCGACCTGCTCGCCCCGTTGATCGACCCGCGGGTCTCCCTGACCCGGGCAGGTGCCGCGTGACCTCCCTCCTCACCCGGCCGGTGCGCCGCCCACTGCTGCGCCGGCTCCGACTGCTCGGCAACGGGCCGCTGTTCACCGCCGCCGTTCTGCTGCTCGGCGCGCTCGTCCTGGTCGCCGTGCTGGCGCCGCTGATCGCCCCCTACGACCCGGAGGCGCTCGACCTCCGCTCCTCCCTGGTCGGCACCGGAGCCGACCACCTGCTCGGCACCGACCAGTCGGGGCGGGACGTGCTCTCCCGGCTGCTGTACGGCGCGCGCACCGGACTGCTCGGCCCGCTGCTGGTGGTCGGCCTCTCCACGGTGCTCGGCCTCCTGGTGGGCACGCTGGCCGGCTGGCGCGGCGGCTGGGTGGACGCGCTGCTGTCCCGGGCGTTCGACCTGGTCTTCTCCGTCCCCGGGCTGCTGGTGGCGATCATGTTCGTGGCCGTCAGCGGGCCGGGCCTGACCGCCCCCGTGGTCGCCATGGCCGTCGCCTACACCCCGTACGTGGGCCGCCTGGTGCGCGGACTCGCCCGGCAGGAGAAGGCCCGGCCGTACCTGGAGTCCTACCGGGTCCAGGGCTGGTCGGACTGGACGATCTGCACCCGGCACCTGCTGCCCAACATCGCGCCGACCGTGCTCGCGCAGTCGGCGATCAACTTCGGTTACGCCCTGATGGACCTCGCGGCGCTCTCCTTCCTCGGCTTCGGCGTGCAGCCGCCCGCCGCCGACTGGGGCGCGATGATCAACGACGGTGAGTCGGCGCTCCAGCAGGGCGCCATGCTGCCGGCGCTCGCACCCTCGGTGTGCATCGTGCTGGCCGTGGTGGCCTTCGGCATCGTCGGCGAGGGCATCGCCGACCGGCTCGCACGACGGGAGCGCTGACATGGCCCCACCCCTGTTGGAGATCGACCGGCTGACGGTGCGCCTGCCCGCCGGCCGGGCCGCCCGGCCGATCCTGGACGGCGTCTCGCTGAGCGTGGCACCGGGGGAGACGGTCGGCCTGGTCGGCGAGTCCGGTTCCGGCAAGTCCGTCGCCTGCCGCAGCATCCTCGGCCTGCTGCCGCAGGGCGCCCGCACCGAGGGCGAGGTCCGGGTCCGCGGCGCCGACGTGCTCACCCGCGACCGCGCGGCACTGCGCCGACTCCGCTCCCGCCAGGTGGCCATGGTGTTCCAGGACCCGCGCGCCGCCGTCAACCCGCTGCACCGGATCGGCGACTTCCTCACCGAGGGCCTGCGCGCCGCGGGCACCCCCGCCGAGCGGGCCACCGCCCGGGCGACCGAACTCCTGGAGGCCGTCGGCATCCAGGACCCGCGCGCCGCCCTGCGCCGCCACCCGCACGAGTTCTCCGGTGGCATGCTCCAACGCGTGGTCATCGCCGCCGCGCTCGCCGGCGAGCCCGAGCTGCTGATCGCCGACGAACCCACCACCGCCCTGGACGTCACCACCCAGGCCGAGGTGATCGCCGTCCTCACCCGCCTCCAGGCCGAGCGGGGCACCGGACTGCTGTTCGTCACCCACGACCTGGAACTCGCGGCCGCCGTCTGCGACCGGATCCACGTCATGTACGCCGGGCGGATCGTCGAGACCCGGGCCACCGACGACCTGTTCGCGCACCCGCGCCACCCCTACACCGCCGGACTGCTCGCCTGCACCCCGCGGATCGATCCGCACGCACCACCCCCGAGGCCCGTCCCCGGCCGGCCGCTCTCGCTCGCCGAGGCGCCGCCCGGCTGCGCCTTCGCCCCGCGCTGCGCCTTCGCCGAGCCCCGCTGCTCGGCCGAGCCGCCCGAGCTGCGCCCGCACGGCGACGGCCTCGCCGCCTGCCTGCGCGCCGACGAAGGGATCCTGCCCTGATGGACTCGACAAGACTGGAACCAGCAGGACCGGAATCAACGGGGCTGGAATCAACGGGACTGGTGGTCAAGGGACTTCGCAAGAGCTACGGCGGCCGCACGGTGGTGGACGGGGTCTCCTTCGCCCTCCCGCGCGGCGGCTCGCTCGGCATCGTCGGGGAGTCCGGCTGCGGCAAGACCACCACCGCCCGCATGCTCGTCGGGCTGGAGAGGCCCGACGGGGGCACCGTCCACCTGGACGGCGCGGACCGCTCGGCGCGTCCCAGGGCCCGCGCCGAGCGGTTGGCCCGGGCGCGTGGCATCCAACTGGTCTTCCAGGACCCGTACCTGTCGCTCGACCCGAGGATCCCGGTCGGAGCGTGCGTCGAGGAGGTGCTGCGGCTGCACTTCGCGCTCGACCCGGCCGCCCGACGGCACCGGGTCGCCGACCTCCTCGACCAGGTCGGCCTCGGCGAACGCGAGGCCGCCGCACTGCCCCGGGCGCTCTCCGGCGGGCAACGCCAACGCGTCGCCATCGCCCGGGCGTTGGCCGCCGAACCGAAGGTGCTGATCCTGGACGAGGCGGTGGCCGCGCTCGACGTGTCGATCCAGGCACAGATCCTCGACCTGCTCGGCGCGATCCGCCGCGAGTCGGGCGTCGCCTTCCTCTTCGTCAGCCACGACCTCGCGGTGGTGCGGCACCTGACCGACGAGGTGGCCGTCCTGCGGGGCGGCCGCGTGGTCGAGACGGGGCCGACCGTCCGGGTGCTCGGCGAGCCGCAGCACCCGTACACCCGGCTGCTGCTGGACTCCGTCCCCCGACGGGGATGGGATCCGGGCCGGATCGCCGAGGGCCGCCGGGCCCTGGCCCGGGCCGAGTCGCCGTGATCCGGCCCGCGGCGCACGGACCGCCGGGCCCCTTCAGTGGGGGAGGGGCCCGGCCACCCGTGTGTCCGTCGGCGTCACCGGGCCCGGACGATCACCACCGGGCAGTCGGCGTGCTGCGCGCAGTGGATGCTCACCGAGCCGAGCAGGGTGCGGGTGAAGCCGCCGTGGCCGTGGCTGCCGACCACCAGCAGTTCGGCGCCCCGGGCAGCGTCCAGGAGGGCCTCGGCGGGGTCGCCCATGACCATCGTCTGGCGGACCTCCGCCCGGCAGTTTTCGCCGAGCACCGTGTGCAGTTCGTCGGCGAAACGCCGCTCGGCCAGCTCCCGGTCGAAGGTGGTGTCGACCACGGGAGCCGACCAGCCGAAGTGGCTCGGCGGCTCCCAGGCGCCGATCGCGTCCACCACCCCGCCGATCAGCGTGGCGTGCCGGGCGGCCCAGCGCAGGGCGGCGTACGACGACGGCGAGCCGTCGACGCCGACCACGACGCGGGGCGCGGAGTCGTTCGCGTTCATCTGCACCGTCCTGACCGTCCGCGGATCGTCGCCCCCTGACCACGGTGCTGGGCACCGGACGCCGCCGCCACCACGGCCCGGCACCCGGGTGACGCCCGGGTGCCGGGCCGTGGTGGCGGTGGCCGGTCCGACGGCGTCAGGAGTGGACGCCCAGCTGGGCCAGCAGCGTCGCGTTGTCCTCGATGTGCCAGTCCTCGGTGATCCGGTCGGTCCCGACGTGCTGGATGTCGATGGCGTTGAACTCGACGCGCTGGCCCTGGCCCCGCACGCCGTCGAAGGTGCCGGTGAAGTGGCCGCGGAAGACCAGCCGGGCGGTGATCTTGTCGCCGCTGATCAGCACGTCGGACAGCTCGCAGGTGAGGTCCGGCACCGCGGCGCGGAAGTTCTTCGAGGCGAAGAGCGGCCCGGAGGGGCCCTGCGGACGGCCCGGCGGCAGCGTGTTGTCCCGGAACTGCGGGCTGACCGCCGCGTCCAGGTACCGCTGCTGGCCCGTGTTCCAGAAGGTGTACAACTGCTGCGCCAGGCGGACCTCCTGGGCGGCGCGCCGGGCGCCGATCGAACGGTCCACGGTGAGCGCCTTCGGCTGGACGAGATCGGGCGAACGGTCGACCAGCCGCTGCGGCCAGTCGTGGGCGGACTGGTGGCTGGCGCTCTCGTGGACGGGGGCGGCCGCGGCGGTGCCGCCCGCCAGGCCGGCCGCGGCGACGAGGACGGCGGCGGTACGGATCAGGGTGTGCGAACGCATGGGAACTGCTCCTCGGTTCGGGTGGGTCGTGCCCGTGGGTGTGCCCGTGGGTGTGCCCGTGGGTGTGGGTGTGGGTGTCGGTGCGGGGGTGCGGGCGTGCGGGGCCGGCCGATCGGTCGTTTCCACCGGTCGGCCGACCGGGGCAGGGGGCGCCGACCCCGGAAAGGCCGGAAGGACCCGCCCGGCCGGAGGAGGAGCGCGCCCCCC